>JACQYX010000002.1 GCA_016207985.1 Ignavibacteriales bacterium
CGATCCGGTGATTGCCATGAAAAGAAAAATATATTCACTCTGCTGGAATATCAAGCTGAAGAAGAAAATAAAAATTCCTACACCGAGGATGGAGAGTTTCAAATATTTTATGTGTTGTTGCGGCTCAAATGGCTTTCGCCGTATCGGCATTATAAAATCTTGAATGAAGATACTTCCCCACGAGTGGAGGTATGAATTATGACACGCAATCGCAGCGGCTAACATGATGGCGGCAAATGCACCTATTAAACCGACAGGCAGCAGTTTGGTAAGGACGAGCGGAACTTTTATCTGACTTAGAATCATGGATGAATCAGCGCTACCTATTATTGGCTGGATGCTGTCGACTATCTGCTTGAAATCTCCATGATGAAACACAGTGTAAGCAACTATCGGTACGAACACGAGGAACAATCCCCATTGAGGAATTAGTCGCCAGTTAGTTAGTACGTCAGCCATCTTCGCTTCGTGTGCACTTTTTGCAGAAACATTGAATGCTTGATTTCCCTGCCACGAGAGTTTTGTATAGATGAGTCCGAGCATACCGATGAAGAAATACCAGAAGTTGAAATCCTTCACATTACTGGATTTGAACGGATTGATGAGAGAAGCATCCGATGGTGCGCTTGAAAGAGCTTGTGAAATATGTACCCAGTCAACTTTCAAAAGCAGTGTAATAACGATTAAAACAAAAACGATATTGACAAAGACACCCTGAATAAAATCTGTGAACATAACTGCTATCTGTCCGCCTGAGAAAATAAAATAGATTGGAATGAAGATTACGATTAACATAATAACAGCAAACATTGAAACAGGAAATCCAATTATGTAAACGTGATCGGGCAGCCCACAAAAGTAAATAAAGAAGCGAGCACTGACGGCTGGGAATATGCCGAGGTTGATCACACCGGAAATGAATGCCAGCAAGCCCGCAAAAATACGGAACTTACGGCTGTAGCGGATCTCGAAAAACTGTGCCATTGTAAGGGCACGCGTTTGACGGAACCGATAAACAACCCAGCCAATAACACTCATGCCGACGAGTATTACCGCAGTCCACATTTCCCACCAGCGAAGGTTAAAGCCAGCGATATAATTCATTTCCAATGCACCAACAACCGTAATTGCACCGAGTGCAGCAGTACCTTGGAACATGCTAATTACATACCGACCACCAGTTCTGCCTGCAGCTAAAAAATCTGTCACGCTCCGTACTAATCGTTTACTGATAAGTACCATGCCGAGCATTGTGCCAAGCAACGCAAGCACCATTGTCCAATCAATCCATGTTAAGTTCAATCTAATTTCTCCATTTTTTCGACTTCCCCTATGGTGGCTGTCCAATAAGCCCGAAAGTTCGTCACATTGAATCCGCCTTAGGCGGATCGAAATGAGAAAGTGAGTGAAAATGAGCCTTCGACAAGCCCGCCGAGTCGGGCAAGCTCAGGCAGACTGTATATTATACTTTTTTGACAGCCACTTCAGTGGTGGTTTGTTCTGATAATTAATTTTTCCACGTTTTTCCATCTTGAGAGATGAACCAATTCGTTTTTCCATCAACACTCTCAATCACAGCTTCGTACAAATTTGAAGTCGTTTGAATGATAGGTGAAGAATACCCGTCGACTTTCAGATTCAACAATCCTAATTCAATCAAATCGGTGGTGTATTTCTTATTCACATCAAAATATTTTTTCTCTTCATAGTATATTTGCCTCAACGCCCACTTCGCATTTTCTTCTGCTGGATATGTGAATTGCTCATTCCCAGTTCCAACGACCTTATCTGAAAATTGCACAAATCCCCACATCTCAGGATAATGCATATTGATCAATCCTTGCGGCGACCAGACCCAGTTGTCCTCAGGATACGGTTTTCCTGTTTGAGGATTGATAACCTTCTGATATTTTCCATTCTTGGTTTCAATTTTCCATTCAACGCGAGAAAAATTCACACGCCACTTATCACCCGCATTGGGTGGTGCATCTTTATGAGCACACTCTTTCAAAACATCCCAAGGGAATGCAACTTCAATCGTCCATCCCCCATCTTTATCACCGGGATGATTGATTGTGCCATTAATCTGGATAGCCGATTTCAATCCTTTGATATCCCATGCATTTATCGCAGGTCCACCATCTCGATATGGCTTCACTAGGAATAAATCCCTCAAGTTCAGCACCAATATAAAAATACTTATCATCCCACAACATTTTTACGCTTGTTTGGAAACGTGGATCAGGTTTGGGCGCTCCTTCGATATCAACAAATTTATCCGTCCATTGTGCATTCTGCCAGCTTACATCATCTATATTGCCGTCGATCTTGAGAGGCGTTTCAACTTTGTAGCAAATGTACGACTTCGGGGAGAATTCCTGTTGAGCACTTGCCCGAATGAAAAAAGTACTCAGGAAGAAACACAATATTATAAATTTATTCATGGGCACACTCCATCAATTCTTGACGAATAATCTTGGTGGAATAATCTGTTTCGGAATGCTCGTTCCATCATAACACAATGTGAGTACTTTCCCACCCCATCGCTGTAAGTATTGAACTTCAACCTTATGTTTTCCAGATGTCAATCGAACTTTACCACTTTTTTCAGACGGTCCGTGTAGTCCATCGTGATCGATGACCTCGTTCCCATCGATAAAGAGCTTGCTTCCATCATCAGAGGTGAGATAGAATTTATAATCATCGTCCTTTTCAATGCTAATCGTACCGAAAAATTGAGCTGCGAAGTTGTCACCGCGATGTTCAACACCATCGAGTTCGATGTTGTACACATTCCCCGAGCGGATCGGCGGCAGCATTTTGAAATCCGGCAAACTGTCCCACTCGCCTTCATAGTATCGATACTCTATACCGTTTTTGTCTTTATCGATAAGAAAGAAATTCGTTACTGCAGGATTACTTTTTTAAAGTATAGTCATCTGCTATCCGGATTGGTTTCGTGTACTCAATTGATTCTTCAGTTGGATCCAAACCATCAAATCGGTAAAATATTGACGCTGATGTAACAGGTGATCGCAGCTCGATTTCAGTTGGTTCAAAAATATATCGCTTGGCACCGAGTCCGAGCGGAGTAGGAACCCTAAAGTTGAAATCACGATAAACAAAACGATCGTAGTGTTGCTCAAGTCGCTTGATGAAATCATCATAATTACGCTGCGATTTCGCCGTCCATACAACTTCACTCATAGCAAGCAAACGCGGAAGAACCATGTATTCAACTTGTCGGGTGTTGGGCATCCATTCGGTCCAAACATTTCCCTGTGCACCTAAGATGTGTTTTGATTGTTTTGACGTTAATTCTTTCGGCACAGGCTCAAAGTCATAAACAGTATCTAACGGCAGGAAACCGCCGATAGCTTTTGGCTCATACTCGGGCACTCCTTGATAATAATCGAAGTAGCAGTGCGAAGTCGGTGTCATGATTACATCGTGATTTGCCTTTGCGGCGGCGATGCCGCCTTCCGTTCCTCGCCACGACATAACTGTTGCGCCCGGTGCAAGCCCGCCTTCCAAAATTTCGTCCCATCCGACGAGGCGTTTTCCTTTGGAGCGTAGAAACCTTTCGATCCGTTGTACGAAATAACTTTGTAAACGGTGCTCGTTGCCAAGCTTATTTTTCTTAATTCGTGCCTGACACTTTGGACATTTCTTCCACCGGGCTTTCGGGCATTCATCTCCGCCGATGTGAAAGAACTTTCCGGGGAATAATCCAATCACTTCCTTAAGAACATCTTTTAGAAACTTGAACGTTTTCTCGTTGCCAGCACAATATACATCCTCGAAGACACCCCAAGTTGTACCGACTTCAAAAGGTCCGCCAGTGCATGATAATTCGGGATAAGCAGTAATGGCTGCAAGTGAGTGCCCTGGCATTTCAATCTCAGGAACAATAGTGATGAAGCGTTCTTTTGCATACTTCACGACTTCTTTAATTTCCTCCTGCGTGTAGAAGCCGCCATACGGAGTGCTATCCCCCATAGTTTCTCTACGCTTCGAGCCGATCTCTGTAAGCTTTGGATATTTTTTTATTTCGATTCTCCAGCCCTGGTCTTCTGTAAGATGCCAGTGGAAGGTGTTCATCTTGTACGATGTGAGGAGATCGATGTATTTTTTCACGAACTCAACCGGTGCAAAGTGTCTACCAACATCGAGGTGCATTCCTCGCCACGTGAAGCGCGGCTTGTCTTCGATTGTAACACACGGTATCGACCAGCTTATACCTTCAACCTGTTCATGCTTTTCTACTTCCGATGGTAACAACTGATACAGCGACTGAACTCCTTAGAAAATCCCAGCAGGGGAAAGAGATTTAATTGTGACAGATTTCTCCGTCACAGTTAGCTGATAACCTTCTTTGCCGAGACGTTTGAGCTTTTCATCTAACATCAAGATGATTGAGTTATCTTTCTTCTTTGAAGTTTTAGCCAATTTAAACGTATTTCCTGTGACTGTTTGCAGCCGTGAGGTAAGCTGTTCTGCGATTGGTTTTAACTGACGAGGATTGTTTACGAGAATAATTTTAATTGAATCGTTAAGTGAGAACGAACCTTCACCCTGGATTATAAT
>JACQYX010000003.1 GCA_016207985.1 Ignavibacteriales bacterium
CAACTGAGCTACAGCCCCATAATTGCTGTGCTTTCTGATCCCGCCTACGGCGGGATTCTCAATTCGACTTATAACTTAACTCTTTTCCCTCTAGCGGTGGGATTGTTAAGTTATTTCAAATTGGAAACTACAGCCCCAGATTAATTGCCAATTATCAATTTAAAATTGCCAATTGTCAATTACGTTTGAAATATACAAAGATTGAAGCAAGGAATCAACTTCGGAAAAATCCCCCTCCCGACTTTCCATAATCAAGAGGGGGATTATTAACATGCGTATATTTTACCTCATCAGCAACAGCTTCTTTACCTGAGTGAATGTTTCTCTTGGATTGACAATGCTCGATGCTTCAATCCTGTAGAAATAAACACCGCTCGCCACAGAGGCACCGCTGTTGGTAACGGAACTCCACTCAACCATCTTGTTACCGGCAGGTTGAACTTCATCCACAACCGTTCTGACTTCCCTGCCGAGGAGGTCGTAAATCTTCAACCTCACATGGCTCTCGACGGGTAACGCATAACGAATCTTAGTCGTCGGGTTGAATGGATTCGGATAATTCTGGTGAAGAGCAAAGCTCACTGGAATAACATCACCCTCTTTAACACCCACGAATGTTCTGTCGATAACAAACGTGAAGGATTTAGTCTGGAACAGACTCTTGTTCATCGCCATATCAACGGCACGCACGTGCCAATAATATGTACCTCGGTTTAACGACATACTCTGCGGTACGATAATGGATGTATCGCTGGAGTAGTAAGCTGCCCTCACCGAATCGAACAATGTATCAAATGCACACTCCCAATAATATTTGATGCCTGTGCCCACAACACTGGTCCATGCGAATGCTGGATTGGCAACTTTAATGATTGCACTATCAGCTAAACTGAGAAGTGTCGGTGTCTCGGGTACCTGAGTATCAATCGTCAATCGGAATGGAGAACGGTAACCACTGTGACTGTTAGATCGGCTGACCGCTTCAACACGCCAGAAATATTCTCCATCGATGAGTGAATCGGTTAATGTATAGATAGTGTCAGTAATACCGGTTATAGATTGTACATTACTCAGGAATAGACTATCTGGTGAATATTGCAGTATGTAAGTTCCCAAGTTACTTACAGTCGGAGTCCATTTGAATATTGGTGTCGGATCACTCGTTGCATAATCATCTACCGGTGTCAAGTATATCGGTGGCGATACGCCGGCTACCCAAGTCACAGCGTCTGGCGATAGCGGTGAATCCTCTCGCAATCCAACGTTATCGATTGCGATACTATAGAATGAATGAACTCGCTCGTTATCACCGACGAATGTTGCCATCGTGTCGGTTGTTCCGATTAGCCACGGAACATAAGCACCTGTATCATACTTAACGTATATATCGTATGATCCAATGCCTGATCCCAACGAATCATCCACACCAGTCCATTGAACTGTAAATTCTCCGGTTGCAGTCGTTTCGGGTAAAGTAAAAACGTAGCTACTTGGTTTACCGGTATCAATTGTATTTACAAAAAGATTCGTGACGATCGGTGGATTATAATCGAAGACGATGCTTGTCGAATCTGTAATCTGCGTTCCGGTGGCTAAATCTTGTTCCGGTTTAATACTAAATAAAGCCCAACCCTGGCCTTCAGGAGGATTCACATTTGGTGGGAGATTGATACCACCGAATGTCCATGTGATAGATCGCGAAGCTTGATCTGTTGTAGTTGTCAGATACTGCGGATGGCTCGAACCCTGAAATTGTAATGTGCTCCAGTCCAAATTCGCAGCGAGCGTATCACGCACATAAATCGTCTCAGCTTCTGCCGTCGCAGATGCTAAATTTTCAAATTCAACCATGTACATGAACGGCTGATCACCTGTTGTATAATGAGAGGTTGTATCGTAGCCAGCCGGACCGGATTTATGATTCGGGTCCATTGCCGCAACCGGTTGAATTGGAAGCTGATTGTCTGGATCGGGGAAACATTTCTGATAAATATCTACTCCACTGGCAATCAGATCGGTAATGATGGAAGCAACTTTAATTGCCGTTGCGATCGGTCCACCTAACGCATAGCCGGCACAGAACAGAGCATCTTTTATTGTAGTGGAAATAGTTTGGACATAATTGTAACCATCGAACGAGTCAGATGCTATAATCGAAGCGATTGTTGTAAATGTATTTATACCAAGGCTGATACATTCGTTTGGTATAAAGACGCCAACTACGTTACCGATCAACGCACCGATCGCGGTAACGCAAGCCCAATTGATATCTTGAGTGCCTAAATAACCGGCAGGTAATCGTCCGCCGGTAATAGCTTGAGCGAGCGCCGCAGGAACGTAAAGGTGATTCTGCGATTCAAGAATACCCGCACTTAACGTAAACCGTGGTGTCCCCCAGGGTACTTTTATTCTGAAACTAATCTGCCTCGTCTCATTGGCGTGCAGCAGCGGTAACCATATTGGAATAATTTTCTCGGTTTCAGTCTCAATGATTCCGAGACCCCGTGTCCAATCGATACTATCGGGTACAGGTGATGGAGCAAATGTAAAGTCCATCGTCCACTCAACATTTCTCGGGACACCTCTTATCAAAAGCAGAACACCAACACCATCGATATTGCCGACATTCCCAAACATTACGGTATAAGGTTGTTCGCGTCCGATTCGAATTCTATCTTGCCCAACGATCGTTGCCCAGAGCCTTTTCGACGGATTTTCGATTGTGAAACCATCATAGAATATGGTTGAACCGCTATCGGGATTCATCACTTCAACATTCCAAGTTCCCAACGGCTGACTGTAAAAATCAAAGACAACCATAATCTTCATCGGATCAAGAACGCGAACATAAGCAGTATCGACAACGTAATCGGAATACCCATCTTTGGTCAACCGAACAGTCGCTCCTGTTTTGAAGTGTTGTCCGTGAATAATTGATGTCACAACACCTTCACTGCCGCCATAATCCGGTGTCATGCTCAGGATAACTGGATCTTCACTTGTTCTTATTACAGCGAGGTTGCGTGTCAAAACGTTATTCGAAGTATCTTGATCTTTATCCAAGATCGCTTCACACTTTAAGACGTGTGTACCTGTTGGGGCAGCCGACCAAGATTTTGTGAAAGTCAGGTCCATCGTACCCCACGCACCTAACATTACATTCACGGTGTCATAGTATAGATTGCCTATCCGAAATGCAACTTTAAACATTTGTGTGATGTCTCGAACGTTTTGAACCCGAACACGGGGAGTTACTACAGAGTCCCTGCTTATAATTCCAACCGGCTCAAGAATCTCAACTACCCGAACATCTCTTTCCCATCGAATGTAGAAACTGCAATCTTCAATCAAAGGTCGTGGAATTCCCTCGTTGAATACAACTCCGACCATCCTGATAGTTGAAGTCGATAGCTTCGGTGCGCCATAACGGACAAAGAACTTTGCTTTAAATAATACCCCAGGTCCGGTGATTGGCGTCGAATTCGCAGCGGCGACCGATAATGTTTCACCCCGCGCGAAACTGTAGACCGGTAAACCGTTTACCAACGTACCCTCTGTGATGATGCTCGGATTTTCGAAATATGTAGTATCGAATTTCACAATCATCTGGACGGAAGTAAAACCGGGGACGTATTGAGTTATCGAGATTGGTAAGATGATCGAATCACGCGACAATGCCGATGTATCTGGCATCGTTAGACGAATATCATAAATGTTGATGTTCTGGCTGAATCCTATCTTTCCGATAGTATCAGCAACACCGACAACCACCGTCCCACTCTTCAATGCTGTTAGCAACCCTGTTTGTGTAATCGATGCGAGCGTGCTATCGTTTAGCGACCAGGTTACAGGTCCACTTGGAGATCCGCCAACAGTAAATTGGATTGTATCGCCGACTAAGATATCGCCTGAATTTGGAGTAAGAGTGAGAACGGTTCGGTTCGACACACCCACCCAGCCGTCATCGATAACACCAAGAAAGCTCTCGTTGAATAAAAGATTGGAAATATTAAGCCATGATCCGCCAGTATATTGAACGGTTGCTTTAAACCTCAAGTACATCAGCACCTGAGTTCCGACTCCATTCAATCTCGATGATCCGGCAAAGGATATCTCTAATCGATTTGAAATGGCACGAATAGTCGGTTTTGGATAAGAAGAAAGTAATGTCCCTGTCTCAATATCTTCTAAGTAACTGAGCATATTCGGATCGTAAGTAATCCAGAATTGTCCTGACGTTACATCAATCTGATTGAGGTCAGAGACATAAATCGGGATGTTGAATGTTTGCCCCTGAAGCAATGAAGTATCTCGAATCGTCATTTTAAATGCACGGACTTCAATTTGTCCGGAGGTATCGACGATGCTTCGATTATCTCTCCCCACAACTCGAGTGTATCCCGCACTTAAACCTGTAAGGACTCCATTCGTATCTATACTCGCAACGGTTGGATTTGTAACCGACCACTGATACGGAACTTGACCACCACTAATCCAGAATGCTATTTGTTCACCAACGCTCGTTGTTGCCACATCAGGATAAACTGTGATATATGGTGGATTCGAGATCCATACGGTACCGTTTCGGGTAGTTGTAGTAGGACTTCCTTCATTAAACATCGCCTTTTGAAAATTAAAACCGCTTCCCCATCCCCCTAAAGATAGTGGGGCACTGATTTTAAAAAATAACAAATTCCCTGTGCCGCTTAATGCAGAAGTACCCGCCCCGGCGATTACAATATGTCCATTATTGATATTGTAAGTCGGCGTTCCCCAACTTTCCGTCAGAGAACCAGTAACGATAATACTATCGATGCTGAATGAATTTACATCATACGTAATATCCAGCTCATATGATGTAACATTATAACCAGTAAGACTGCTATCGACCATAACGGGATAAAAGAAAGTACTTCCCTTCATCACCGTCGTATCTTTGAAGGCGAGCCGGATCGGCTCCGCCGCTATGACCTGTGTGATCATAGCGGCGAGAATTATTAGAAAATATATTATACGTTTCATTTTTGTGATGCTCCTTTTCTCATTGTGAAATAGATTGCGCAAGCGTTGTTATTCACTTGAGTCTTATTTCACCAGAAGCATTTTCTTAACGCTGTGAAATTCTTTACCGCCTTTTGCGTTAAAACGATAGAAATAAATACCGCTTCCGACTTTCATACCTGCGTCGTTAGTTCCATCCCAAACAATGTCGAACGATCCTGCATCCTGAACCTGATTGACAACGGTTTTAACTAATTCACCCAGAGAGTTATAAACGACGATATTTACAATCGCTCCGTCGTCCGGTACTTCATAATGAATCGTTGTCGATGGATTGAATGGATTAGGATAATTTTGTTCCAGCGAATATGCTATCGGCTTACCGATAATCGTCGAAGTAGCCGACACTGCCTGAGCAGTAAAATCATTCTCATTCAGTAATACCTTCACAAAACTCATTGAAGTATTTACTTTCCCTCGTATCTCTTGTGCAACATCAAGCGTAATGAGAATAGCATTATCATCGACATCGATATACCGCGATCCAGCGAGGGCAATCATGATTTCATTCTTGAAGAACTTCGTTACGATGTTCATTTCGGAAGTTGCTGAAGTCAGTTTCACTTCTTTCGGAGTAAAGATATCTCCATTGAACTTTAACACGATATCGGCACTGGCAAGATTCCGAACATCAGTGAAGCGAATCGGTATTGTAACAGCCGAGCCAAATTTACTTTCAACGCTTCCCAATTCGATAGACGATGCGAGCACCTGTTGAGCTTTCGGCATCGTTACTCCGCCGCTGTCCTCAGCAGGGAATGTCGTGATAAGCCCGACTACATACTGCAAAATCAGTGATGCATCGAACGATGTAATACCGCTGGCTCCACTGACGTCTGCGACAGCTTGCTGTGCTGCATCGAGTGTGTCTAAAAATACTACATGTTTCAATATTAAAGAAGCATCGAATGCCTGAATACTGCCGTTCAAACTTACATCACCCATCTTCGGACGCAATGAGCCGTGCGATGTAAATGGAATAAAGTCGACACTATCTGTAACCGTAACTCCTTTACCTCCTGGATTGCTCGCGTGCGTAGGTCCTGTATCGTCTCCCCACCAGTTATTCTCCGCATTGATGTTGAATGTTTTGTCGTTGTTATAAACACCGGCTTCGGTGCACTGGTAAATGTCACAGTTGTTAATAACCGGATTGGAAGCCCCGGTAATAAAGAGAGCATTTCTATTCTGATTGAATGAACAATAGGTTATTGTTGGGCTTGCACTATTTGTATAAATAGCACCCCGTCCATTCCAGTAATATCCTCCATACCTGAAGACGCTGTATTTGACTCTGCAATCCGAATCGAGAGCTTGATTCAAGAATTGTACGCTTGCCCACCATTCTATCCATGGTGATGTTGCATTACTGTCGGCATTTGTGTCACCACCGTAAAAATCATCACGCAAAGAANACATATAGCGCACCATATTGCTCGAACTTAATTACAACACCCGGCTCGATTGAGAGAATTGAACTTGTCCCAATGGTAAAGCTACCGAAGATGTAGGGAATGTTAGAGAAACCGGCAAACGAACGCTTGGGCAGTGTGAAATCTTGTGAAAGTGTTTCATCCTTGATACGCACGCCGCGCCAGGTAGTTCCTGAAATAACATTTCCCACAACGGAACTCGGGAATGAAAGTATCGATGTATAGATGGGGCTGCGATCAAGATTATGAAACACACAGCTATCAACAACAGGCAAAGCAACACCATCCAACCAGATACCATTGTTGCCACGGTCGAACCGACAGTTCGAGATTCGTGGTGATGCTTGATTCACTAAAATACTGAGATCGGCATAACGAAAAACTGTATTGCGTATATAACAGCTATCATCATTGCTGATATCACTAAAAGATAACCTTGTCAACGACCATTCGATGCTGGGCCACGTGAAGCCGTTACCTTCTGTATCTTTAGGATTTCCATAAGAATCATCACTAACATGTGTAAATACTACTTGTGACAGCGCTGTACCTTGGATGATCAGACCACCATTAACGGTCACTCGACCACCTTTAAAAACAACACCATCAGGAATAGTAATTGTTGTTCCATTATTGATTGTAATGTAATCCATGATCTGGTAAGTAATATTCGAATAGCCTGCTAAGACGCGTTTCGGAATTGTTGCGGTTACAGAGTATGTTTCCGGCATTACGCCAATCGCCATGTAACCTATATTCTGTGCACTGATGTTTGTAAATGTCGGATTCGAGAACATGCTCATCGTAACTGCCGTGTAACTGACATTATTTAACTGGCAGTCAGTTATTACAGGTAATGCATTCCCGTATACGCCTAACGCACTTGTCGCGGTTTGCTCGATGGCACAGCTATCTATTTTTGCTTTACCCCAGAATCTCAACTCGCCATATTCCCAATAACCACCTGAACCGCTGCCACCATAACGAATTTCACAATTCTTCAATGAGTTCGATGTGTCTAAGCCAGAGGTATTGAAAGCGATACCTTTCCAATCCCAGCGGGTCGGAGAACTGGCATTACCGTCATTATTCGTATCACCACCTTTTGAATCATCACGGATCGACGTGAAGACGATTTTTTGCGTTGCAGTGCCTTCTGCAACGAGTGCACCATTCACCCAAATACCATTCCAGCTATCGGCAACCGATTTCATGACAACTCCCGGATCGATCCTTAACACGGAATTCGCACTTATCGTTAAACCCTGAATGATGTATGCAATGTTTTCTATCCCGGCAACATCCCGTTTGTGTAATGTAGCATTTGATGATAACGTGCCTTCGAGTAATCGTATACCTTGACTTCCATTACCCTCAAAAGTTATATCGGTTAAATCAGGATCAGAGGTTAACGACATTGCGATAGGATCGTATCCACAACTGCTGATAGTTAAATTATCGACAATTGGAATCGAAGCTCCCTCACAGCGAATCCCGTAAAAATATGAATTGGAAATTAGAGAATTCCTCAGCTGGCTGCTTGCATCCGTGAAAGTAACAGCTCCCCACCAATTGTTACCGTTAAATTTAATCTGACAACTGTCGAGTAAACAAAAACTATCATCACTCGTCGATTGGAATCTTATCGTCGCCCAATATCCACGACCGGGGGCACTGGCTTGTCCGTCGCCATTTGTATCTTTGGGATTACCTACGTTATCATCTCTCAGATCTGTGAAGATGATCTCTCCTTCTGCAAGAGTGCCCTTCGCCTTAAATCCACCATTCACCCAAATGCCGACACCGCTGTAACATTTAATGACGATTCCGGGATCAACTGTGACATATGTCCCGGAACTGATAGTTAAATCTCCCAAAAGAACATAAGTGATATTGGTATAGCCCGCAACATCCCGTTGTTTAATAGTTCCATTCAAGCCAACCGTTTCTCCAATCAGCCCGATTCCATTCCAGCCGGGATTGATGAATGATAAGCCGCTCATCACCGGATCGGCAGAAACCGACATTGCAATCGGTGTGTATTGAGCATTTACGATTGTATCGTTCAATAACTTCACTCGCGAAGATTGATATGCAATAACGCCATAGACAACATCTTTAATCTCGCAATTCGAGATTGTCGGATGCGCCCCGACCGTCGCAATCTGTGCTGCACCATAATATGGCGCGGTTCCATATTTTAATCGACAACGATTTAAAATAGAATTTGAGTCACTCGTAGCTTCGAATGTGATTCCACCCCAATCAGATCTGGCAGGTGAAGTCGAAGTTCCATCCTTATTTGTATCTCCGCCGAAGTTATCATCTTTTACTGAAGTAATAGTTATCATACTATCGGCAGTTCCATTGGCGACAAGTTTACCCTGAATAGTGAGACGATTCCAGTAGCTTATACCTTTAATAACTACTCCTTTATTAATCGTTAATGTTCGTCCGGCGGGAATAATAACATCCTCAAGAAGTACATATGTTACATTTGGAACCGTTGTAACAGATCGGAATAACAGCATCGGCTGGCAGCGTCCCTCCCAACAGCCCTATTGCATCATAAGTATTATCAGAAAATGAGAATGTGTTATTACTGAACACCGGATTACACGAGAACGACATCTCAATAGGTGTCATCGTACTGGAGCCAATCGTATTATTAGTAAAAACCGGATCGGATACTCCGGTCATCATAACACCATAATAATTGTTCGCCATCGAACAGCTATCTATGGTAGGGCTGGCATTGGACATATTGATACCTCCTCCGGTCCAATATCCACCATATGTCACATTACATCGTCTTAAAACACATGCAGCATCGATACTTGAATTGTTGAAATAAATTCCACCCCAGATACGCGGAGAAGGAACCGTCGCCGTACCATCACCGTTGGTATCACCGCCAATATTGTCGTTGCGGTAAGTTGTAAAGTCGATACTCTCTCCCGTACCTGCGATTGCTTCTAAGGTACCGTCGACATAAAAATAACAATAATCACCAAACTTAATTACGTTCGAAGAGGCAATTTCAAATATCCCACTTGCATTCACAGTATAGGATGAGAGTAATACATAAGGGACATCGATCGTGTCGAGCACAAAAGTATTCGCGTTGCTGCTAAAGTTTAAGTAAATACCGTTGTGAGTGTTTCCCGTAAGCGTATTGATACCGTTAAACACCAATGAACCCGGACTCGAATAAGAAATGGGCCAATCGCAAGAGGAAATGCTCGTACTATTTAACGTGACTGTGGCAGAACTTGTGAGAATGATACCATAATTCTTTGAATTATTTATATCACACGTGTTCAGAGTGGCGTTGCCGTTGTAAACATAAAGACTCGCATAATATGCAGGTGAAGATACCCCGCCGTACTTAATTACACAATGGTCAAGTGTAGTCGATTCTGCTGATGAAGTTCCAACCTGGATATAAGCCCAATCACCTTTTG
>JACQYX010000004.1 GCA_016207985.1 Ignavibacteriales bacterium
ATCGATTTCAGGGAATATGATGTGTTCTTTTATTCCAACTGTATAATTTCCGCGTCCATCAAACGATTTATCAGAAAAACCGCGGAAATCTCTGATGCGCGGTACAGCGACGCTGATAAATCGATCTATAAATTCATACATTTTTCGCTCCCTGAGTGTTACCCGTACGCCTATAGGTAATCCCTGGCGCAGTTTGAAATTTGAAATTGCCTTCTTCGCTCGGGTAATTACTGGTTTCTGACCGACAATAGATTCTAGATCCTTCACAACCGCATCTAATATCTTTGGATCTTGAGTGGCTTGCCCGACGCCGACATTGATAGATACTTTTTCAAGTTTTGGAACTTGCATTATGTTCGAATATTTAAATTGTTGCATCAAATTAGAGACGATTGCTTTTTTAAAACTCTCCAATAAGCGCGGTATCGTACCAACATCTTGTTCTTGTACTTGAGATTGTTTCTGTGGACCTTTATTTGCTTTTTGTGGTTTTTCTTTACCCATATAATTATCTCTTGATTAAAACATCTCTTCACAATTCCGACAGAGCCGCATCGTATGCTTACGCCCTGTAGCTGCATCCGTTACCGATCTGTGTCCGATTCGCGATGGTTTATTGCACTTGGGACATATCACCATGACATTGGATGCATTGATAGAAGCTTCTTTTTGAATGATTCCACCTTGGGGATTTTTCTGCGACGGTCGTGAGTGTCGTTTTATGATATTCACACCTTCAACGATGACTCGTCTTTCGTCTCTAAATATTTTTAATACTTTCTGCGTGTCCCACGGGGCTCACCCTGAGGGTTTAATAGAACAGCGGCATTTTCATCGAAGCGGATGAACGAGCCGTCTCTGCGATGTGTCTCTTTCTTCGTCCGAACGATAACTGCGCGAGACACTTCACCCTTTTTAACTCCTGCACCGGGTATCGCACTTTTAACAGATACAACGATGACATCACCGACACCGGCGTATCGTCGATCATGTCCACCAAGTACGCGGATGCATCTGACTTTTTTGGCGCCAGAATTATCAGCAACAACTAAATTTGTTTCTTCCTGAATCATATGAAACTTTCTACTTTATTTTGCTTTTTCAACAATTTCGACTAAACGCCATCGCTTCTGTTTACTGAGGGGACGTGTTTCCATTATCTTTACGTAATCCCCGATGTTAGCTTCTTGCTTTTCATCGTGCGCCATTAGCTTCGATGTTCGAGTGAAATATTTTTTATAGATGGGATGAGCAATCCGACGTTCAATCGCTACAACTATGCTCTTCTTCATCTTATTGCTGACGACTCGACCGAGCCTAACTTTCCGTTGTGTTGTTCGTTCAGACATAAATCTAATTTAATCCTTTGCTTACTGTTGATCGAAGTCGTTTTAGTTCCATTTCTCTTAAAACTGTTTTCATCTTAGCGACATAGCGACGCACGGTTCGTATTTTAATCGGACTTTCGAGCTGGCTAGTTGCCTTTTGAAACTTGAGATGGATAAGGTTCTCTTCTTCATCTCGGATTCGTTTCCGTAACTCTTCTTCCGGTAATTCTCTTAACTCAAACACTTTCATATCTTAATTCTCCTTATCCACCAGCATATGTTCTCCGCGTGACCATCTTACTCTTAATAGGAAGCTTGTGAGCGGCGATGTTCATCGCTTCGAGTGCAACATCACGCTTTATTCCACCTAACTCGAACATGATGGTTCCCGGTTTTACAACGGCAACCCAGAACTCAGGTGCACCTTTACCACTTCCCATTCGGGTTTCGGCAGGTTTCTTTGTAACCGGCTTATCGGGAAATATTCTTATCCAGACTCTTCCTTCACGTTTCATTAATCTCGTTAGTGCGACACGAGAAGCTTCGATCTGTCGCTGCGTTATCCATCCGGGTTCCAGTGCTTTCAAGCCAAAATCGCCAAAGGCTACTGAATAACCACGGGTCGCCTTCCCTTTCATTCTGCCACGCTGGGCTTTTCGATATTTAACTCTCTTTGGTAATAACATATTTATTTAAATTAATTTTACTTTGATAACCGATCGAGAACTTCACCGCGGCATATCCATACTTTAACACCGATCGCACCATAAATCGTCTGTGCAGTAGATTGGGCATAATCTATATCTGCTCTTAGTGTATGAAGTGGTATTCGACCTTCTTTGTATTGCTCGGCGCGGGCGATCTCGGATCCACCCAATCTGCCACTACACATTACCCGGATACCTTCAGCTCCCATGCGCATTGCCGATGTAATACCCATCTTCATAGCACGACGAAACGACATCCTTCCCTCTAATTGAACTGCTATATTATCAGCTACTAAGTACGCATCAAGCTCCGGTCTTTTTATCTCGTGGATTAAAATTTTTACTTCTTTATTTGTGATTTGCTTGAGCTCTTCTTCCAGTTGTGTGATTTCTTTGCCACTCCGACCTATCACGATACCAGGACGTGAAGTATAAATCGTGATAACAGCTCGTTTTGGTGTACGATCGATCAGTATTCTTGAGATACCCGCTTTCTTCAAACGATTCTGTATATAATGACGGATTTTCTGATCTTCCTGAAGTTTGACACTGAAATCTTTTTCGTCGTACCAATTCGAGTCCCACGATCGTAAGACTCCTAAACGAAAACCAACTGGATGAACTTTTTGTCCCAAGCAATCTCCTATTCTTGTTTAGATTTTTTTATTGTTTGTTTTTCTATCATTTTCACAACTTGTTTTTTCTTC
>JACQYX010000005.1 GCA_016207985.1 Ignavibacteriales bacterium
GCATAACGTAAGTAAGATTATTCGATCGCAGTCTCAATGTAACCATATGAAGTAGGTTCAATGCAAATGCTGGGCTGGAAGAAATCAGCAGGTCGAATGCTTTTCTTCCGAGACGAACAAGTGTACATCGACCGATTGCAGTCGCCCGCGCAGATCTTTTCCTCCGATCAATCAAGTCTAACTCTCCAAAAAAATCTCCGACGTGTAAAATACCCAAAACGATTTCCTCACCTGTTCTCATATATTTCGAGATTTTTACCCCACCTGAAATTACTAAGTATAAACAGTTGCCATTATCTCCATCTTCGAAAACGATTTTATTGTTTGAATACTCTACTTTTTTCGGAGAATTGTAAACCTTGCGAAGCAACGTTTCATCCACCGATTGGAAGATGACGTTAGAACGGACTTGATTGAATAGAGTCGATTTCCCAGTCATAATTGAGTGAATTATATAAAAACTATTGTTAATAATCAAGAAATTCCTTGTTTTCCATCGAAAATGAAACATTCACGATTCCTTTATCGTAATGGATTAGTGGTTTCGATTCTAAATATTTGAGATTTTATTGACTCTAATTACTTGAAAATGAAATGATATGAGCCATTTTCGTTTTATCATCCTGATTGCATTCCTTTTTACTACAACGAATGCGGGGGAACGTTTGCTTATCCAGCTTAAAGATTTCACACAA
The DNA here is from genome assembly GCA_016207985.1 of Ignavibacteriales bacterium. Taxonomy (GTDB): domain Bacteria; phylum Bacteroidota; class Ignavibacteria; order UBA10030; family SZUA-254; genus JACQYX01. The sequence continues at coordinate 696 of JACQYX010000005.1, forward strand.
ACCGAAGTTAAGAGTGGTGGATTTTCTCTTCCTTCAAACATGACGCTTCACATTTATGCGCTTGGCGGCGGTGAGAAAAAAGCGCCATTCTCAAACACCGGTATGTATGCTTACGGTTGGATCATCAATGCTGATACAAGAGAAGTCGTATGGAAAATGGACCGTAATAATACAACTCGCCAGGATAATTATAGAAAGTACGACGATGATGTCTCACTGAATAAAGGAAGTTATGAAGTTTATTTTGCGGCTTACGGATTCGCTTCATCATCAATATTTTCAAGCTTCATCATGAACATCGATCGCCGTCACGAGTACAAGGAAGACGATTCCCGTAAGAAAGGATTTTTAAGCTGGCTTGAAGAGGCGTTTGGAAAAGATGCCCGGAAAAATTGGAAGCGACTTTCAAAGAATTGGGAGATATCGCTTTATGTTGACGACAGAAGTCCCGATATCTACATGTTCAATACACCAAAGGAATTTCCTAACACACTATTCAAGTCTACACAGCTTGGTGAAGATGAACACATCAGACAGCGATTTACGATTACAAAATCTATCCCCATTAGGATTTATGCATTAGGGGAAAAGAATTATGGTGAAGGATTGTCAGATTACGGATGGATGATCAATGTGCGAACCCACCAGCGTATCTGGGATATGGCAAAGGGTAATCAACATCATGCGGGGGGTGCCGATAAAAACATAAAGTTTGATAAAGTAATCACATTCCCTGCCGGCGATTATATACTGCATTATTACACCGATGATTCGCATTCCTTTGAAGATTGGAACGCTCCTCCCCCGAACGATCCTTTTAATTTCGGAGTAACTCTATCTGTGTCCGATGAAAAGTTGAAATCCGAATTTAAACTGACACCAATGGAAAAAGAAGAACAAAACATTATCGTTCAACTTGTTAAAATAGAAAATGATGAAACAAAATCGGCAAGCTTCACTCTGAAGGAAGAATCACCGCTTCGAATCTACGCATTGGGCGAGCGCAACTATTCACGGCGTGAAATGGCAGATTTTGGCTGGATCATCAACTCGAAAACCAGAGAGAAAGTCTGGAAGATGGAAGCCGAGCGTACCGAGCATGCGGGAGGAGGAGATAAAAATAGAATGATCGATGAGATTATCCTTTTACCGAAAGGAACATACACTGCATTTTATCAAACCGATGACTCACACGGATACGAGGATTGGAACACGTCTCCACCATTCGACCCGGAACATTGGGGGATCACAGTGTATGGGGCTGGAGATAATTTTAACATGGCAATTGTTGAAAGAAATGTTGCACCTCATGAAACAGGAGTAATTGCGCAGATTATTCGAGTCGGAGATAACGCAGATCGAATCCAACAATTCAAGTTAGATAAAACAACACGGATACGTATTTACGCTTTGGGAGAAGGACAAAACAGAGAAATGTACGATTATGGCTGGATCGAAAACGCCGATACCAAAAATGTTGTTTGGGAAATGACACATTCAATGACGTTCCACGCCGGCGGTGGAAGAAAAAATCGATCCGTTTCCACAACTATTGTACTTGATAAAGGTAATTACACACTATATTACATTTCCGATGATTCACATTCATATAATCGCTGGAATACCGATCCCCCTGACGATCCTATGATGTGGGGAATAACACTATACTATGAAGACAAATAATTTCATGGAGGATTCATCATGAAAACTTTTACACTCGATTTGATAATCGCTACTGCTTCGGCGATTATGATTTCATCCGCCTCAATCGCACAAGAGAGCAGCGAGAAATCGAAATTTCGTGCAGAGGTCGATTCAATAGTCGACGATATACTAACACGCTTCGACGAAAAAATGGGTACATATATTTTCAGCGAAGAGCCCTCAGAAGATGAAGACTTCGCTGAAACAGAATGCTCGGGAGTGAACGATGAGAATGATTACGAAGATGGCTCAGCACATCGCCGAATTCGTTGTACATCGACATTTTATGCTGTGAAACCGGAACAAAGCATTGTGAGAAACACATTTCCAGTATTCCCATGGGAAATTATTGATGAACACATCCTTTTCCGCTATAACCGTGTAGAAGGTCTGTTCTTGGGATTAAACTATCCAAAGAAATATTATTGGAATGACGATAAGCTTACCTTATTCGCCTCAGGTGGATATGGATTCAAAGCCCATAGATGGCGCGGTGGAATCGGCGCCGCACAACAATTCGGAAGCGGCAGCAGCAGCATCGAAGTAGGTTCGGAAGTACACAGTTTCACCGATACTCGAGATCAGTGGTTAATCGACCTCGATGAAAACAATTTGGCCGCTCTTCTCCTGCGCGACGATTATCGTGACTATTACGGTCGAGAAGGTTTCTCCGTCTGGACAGGATTCTACGAGCGATGGCTTAAAACCGATCTTCAATTTCAGATTGCTTATATCAACGATCAATATGAATCGCTCGACCGTACGACCAGTTGGTCGTTATTCGGCGGTGAGAAGACATTCAGAGAAAATCTGCCTATCGATGAAGGTCGGATGAAAAGCATTTTAGCAACCTTTAAAATTCATTCGACACAATCACGGAGAATATTCACATCGGGCTGGAGTGCTTCTATCAGTATGGAAACAGCGGGCAGATCGCTTGGCGGGGATTACGATTTTAATTCATACATCATCGACCTACGGCGCTATCAGCCAATCACCCGATATGGTAATCTGAACATACGACTCCGAGCCGCATCGGTAACCGACGATGTACCATATCAGAAAGCTTTTGACCTTGGCGGATTGAGTACACTGCCGGCATACCGCTTTAAAGAATTTATTGGCAACCGTATGCTGCTGGCAAATGCAGAGTATGTAGTTAACGGTAAAATGTTCGACGACGTAGAGTTTTTCCCATCGTGGCTGCTTCGCAACGTCAACATAATATTTTTTGCAGATGGCGGATATATAGCAAACGCCGATGATGACGCCTCGCCATTCGAGGGATACAAAGCTCTCGATTGGAGAACGCTCCACTCCGATTGGGGTATTGGCATTGGAACGCGTGATGCAAAACTACGACTCGGTTTTGCATGGCGAACCGATAAATCTACACCACCGATGGTGTTCCTTAGATTGAACAGGCCATTCTAAGTTAACTTCCCGAAGGTACTCTAGGACTCAGCATAGATAACCTTTAGGAGGTTTCTTTCTTCCAACTCAAAGTGTTTTACACAAATCTAAAAGCCGGTTTACAGCCGGCATCTGCTTACCAAGATGCAATAATCGCAATGAGGAAAAATCGTGAATTTACCGAGCTTTGTTCTTGCGGAATTTTCTACCAATTTGGGAGATGAATCCCGTTAGGGCTGTAGTGAAATTTCTATATAAGCTGAAAATTTTTCTTGACAAACCAGTTCATAAGTATTATATTAACTCAGATTCCGTGGAAAGAGCTTAGGTGAGGTCGGCAGATGCCGCCCACTCCCAAGTGTGATTAATGATGATGCCCGCAGTCGTTACTTACGGTTGAAATAAAGAGGACAATCGGAATAAGTAATTCATAATCTCTCAACATAAGAGAATGGAGATCATATGAAAATGATGTTTAGTTATTTTTTCGTCGTATCGATTCTATGCTCAACTGTTTTTGCACAGTCCCCAAAACACTTTGCACTCGATGATGACGATCCTTATTACGATTATCTCGATATTCGTGAAGAAACACAAACCTCAGCATTAACCGACAGCAACTTAACTGTTGTAGGCGAGTGGCCCTGGGGACCATGCTATGCTGTTGCCGTGAGAGATAACTACGCACTCATCGGTAATGGGAAGCTGATACAAGTGATGGATATTTCCGATCCTTCATCTCCGACTGTTGCTGTCGAGTACAACACAGGCGGACTTGTAAGAGATATTGAACTGCGAGACACACTTGCATTTGTATGCACAAGAGGAGGACTACAAATATTAGACATAACAGATCTTTTTTCACCGCAAGAAATTAGTTTTTTGAGTTTAATGGCTGCAAGAGAAGTAGTTCCGACCGATTCGTTTGCTTATGTTTTAGAGAATCCTGGGTACAACCCGCTGATAAAAGTAATTGATATTAACGATCCCTCGAATCCATTCATCCGATCAAGTACTCCAACCGTAGCAGATTTTGTTGTCCATATGGCAGTCAGGAATCGAACAATCTATGCCACTGGTTCGAATTGGCCATTCCTCACAATAATCGATGCTAGTAAGCCCGACCCACTTGTTCATCACGATGCTA
>JACQYX010000006.1:0-5588 GCA_016207985.1 Ignavibacteriales bacterium
GAAAGAGTTTTACTCGAAGATCCTCGCACGATTTTAAAATCGGAATATGGTAAATACTATGTGAACGAGAAGAAGGCGTACTTCAAAGGAAATGTCTACATCGAGGATACCGCTTCCGTTGTTACGGCAGATGAGGTAACGTACTATCGTAATGAAGAAAAATCAATCGCTGAAGGTAATGTGAAGATAGTCAACGAACGCAACAGCATCACCATTTATGGTAACCATTTTGAGAATTTTAAAAAGCAAAATTACAGCAAAGTGACCGACAATCCAAAAGTAATTCAAATCGACACAACATCGGAAGGGAAGCAAGATACGTTGATAGTTAAAGCTTTAACACTAGAATCGTATCAGGATACACTTGAGCGTCTGATCGCAACTGACAGCGTAAAAATAACTCGAAACGATCTTGCTGCTGAATCGGGCATATGTACATACTTTACCGAGCTTGATAGTATAATCCTGAAAAAATCACCGTTTGTCTGGTACGAAACAGGTAAGTACGAGGATAATCAGGTTTCTGGTGAATCGATTTTCATAAAACTCAAAAGACGAAGATTAGAGACCGTTTATGTCCGCGGCAGGGCAGTAGCGATCTCTCGTGCTGACACCGTTTATCTCCAAAGATTCAACCAGATGACGGGGCAAGAAATTGTGCTTCACTTCGCCGAGGATAAAATACAGCAGATAAATGTTGTAACAACAGCAACAAGTCTATACTATCTCTTCGATCAAGCTAAACCGAATGGTATGAATATCACGACAGGTGATGAAATAAAAATTACATTCACCGACGGAAAGATTGACAAGATAAAAGCAATTTCAGGTGTAGAAGGGAAATATTATCCAGAGAAAATGATCAAAGACAAAGAGAGCGATTATAACCTTCCGGAATTCAACTGGCGTGAAGATAGACCGGGAAGGAAATAAGATCATCACGTCATTTTGGGAAATAATTTTTTCCTCTTTGAAGAAATCGTATATTTGAACATTATGAACAAACAAATTGGAAATCGAAAACAAACCATACTTCAACCTGATGGTTTAATGAACAGCAGTATCCTTCAGTGTAAAGGATTGTTCAAACGATACAAGAAGCGATATGTTGTTAATGATGTCAACGTTGAAGTACATCAGGGTGAGGTAGTTGGATTACTCGGACCCAACGGTGCGGGCAAGACAACGACATTTTACATGATTGTTGGAATGATCAAGCCGACCGATGGTCGTGTATTTTTCGACGACATCGAGATCACGACAGAGCCGATGTACAAACGTGCCCGGATGGGGATAGGGTACTTATCGCAGGAAGCGTCGGTTTTTCGAAAACTTTCAGTAAGAGATAACATCACAGCCGTGCTCGAGGTGATGGGAATTTCCAAAGCCGATCGTGAAACACGGTGCCAGCAATTGTTAGAAGATTTTGGTATCGCATACATTGCAAAGAGTAAGGGATATATGCTCTCAGGCGGTGAAAGACGCAGGACAGAAATTGCTCGTGCTCTTGCAGCAAATCCTAAATTTATTCTCCTCGATGAGCCGTTTGCCGGCATCGATCCTATTGCCGTTGAAGACATTATGAAGATAGTAAAGAATTTAAAGAATCGTGGGATAGGTGTCCTGGTAACCGATCATAACGTTCACGAGACATTATCAATAACAGACCGCTCGTATTTATTGTTCGAAGGAAAAATTATAAAATCCGGCTCTGCTGAAATGCTCGCGAACGACCCCGAGGCACGGAAATTATATCTTGGAGAGAAATTTAAGTTAGATAGATATGAGTAAATCTAAACAATCCCTGCCGGGTGAGGGACATTCAAAAAGTGACTGATCTAAAAAACGAAAAACTTACACACGTTAAAATTTACACCGATGGTGCCTGCATCGGCAATCCTGGTCGCGGTGGGTATGGTATTATTTTAATACACGGTAAAAGTCGGAAAGAAATCTCAGGCGGTTTTCGTCTCACAACGAATAACCGCATGGAGCTTATGGCTGCCATCGTTGGATTAGAAACTCTCAAGTACAGGTGTTCTGTTACTATCTATACGGATTCACAATATCTTGCCGATAGTGTAAACCTCGGTTGGTTAAAAAAGTGGCGGGCAAAAGGTTGGATGCGAAACAAAAAAGAACCTGTCATCAATCCAGATTTATGGGAAAAATTATTGACCCTCTGCGATAAGCATGATGTTGAGTTCGAGTGGGTGAAGGGGCATTCAGATAATTTAGAGAACGAGTGCTGTGATATTTTATCGTATCAAGCTGCCCAGCGAAAAGACTTACCGGTTGATGAAGGGTATGAATGTAAGAATACTCGATTAACTTCTGTACCGAACAGTTCCATCTAACCAACTTCGGGAGTTGCCCTGTCCGCCGTTTTTATAACGGAAATCCATTAGAACAGGGATTTCCTGCTTTCTATAAAAGAAATTACCGATATTAGCATGTTGATAAAAAAAGTTAAAATAATAATTGACAGTAATTAAAATACTTTTTAAATTTCATGAGCCGTGGATGATTCAGGTATTCTGCGAATATGTGACTTATCAATAGAACGGTGATGATAGCGTGTCCGGATAATTCTTGGTTTAATAAAATCTGTTTTAAATATTTCATAAGAAAAAAGGATGCAGAAAATTAATCACTTATCATTTCTTAGAATGCTCGGTATTATACTGCCGGCTTTATTTATATTAATTTGTTGTAAAGATAAGGGGACGGAACCGCCAGCTTTCAAACCCGGTAACCGCGATTATGTTTGGACTGTTGATACACTAAAAGCAGGACCCGGTGATTTAATTTGGACATCGGAATTCTGGGGCAGCTCACCAAACGACGTTTGGGCGGTTGGAGGCGCAGATGCATCCGATATTGCCAAGTGGCATTTTGATGGAACAAAATGGACACGAGATTCCTCGAGAACATCGAGCAACATTGATGCAATTTTTGGATTTTCCTCGAATGATATTTGGATTTCTGAATCACCGGGAAGTAGAATATTCCATTATGATGGCCAATTGTGGAAATTATTCGGAACATATAGCTTACCAGGATATAAGTATTTAAATATGAATAATATGTGGGGAAGAAGTCCTACCGACATTTATATCGTGGGAGGAGCTGATAGCGTCGATGGTGTCAGCTACAAAGGGATTATTATGCATTTTAATGAGAGTAATTGGGATTTTGTAAAGATCCCAAATATTCGAATTGGTTTTCATTTGATTAGACCCGATTATGCTATTTCCAATGAATACTACATATTAGGTACCTGTTTTGAATCGACAGGTGATTCTGTTAAGATATTTAAATTTGACGGGAAAAATCTACGATTAATATATGTGGGGGAAAATGGTTCTATGAGCTTTAATCTTATAGGGCAAGATATTTTTTTTACGGATTCAAAACATATCTTAACGTATAATGGGATAAAATTTAATTTGTTTCGTGACTTTTCAGATGTTGGAAGACCATTAGGATTTCTTTTCGGGCGGAATTATAAAGATCTATTCATGGGAGGAGGGATACATGGGAATTGTGAAGTTTTTCACTACAATGGTATTGATGTACAGTCAATTTTTAAATTACCAGAATCAGTATTAGGATTCGTATGGTTTATGTTTTTATTTCCTAATGATATCTTTATTCTAACACATGATGATTGGAATCCGATTGTAATTCATGGGGTACTTAAAAATTAGTGTAAAAATTTAATAAAAGGAGACAAACGCCGCAGAAAATAAAACAATTTCCGCTGCTCGTATTATTACTTAACAGATACAAATAATTCACAATCGTTCAAAATCTTTATAATGAAGATCTATAGGCGACTCCACATAAAGCGCAGGTTCGAGATTGGACGTGAATTGCATCTTAATCCAACCTGGGTCGACTTGTTAACTTTTGAATCTCTTGCAAGAAATTCGTATTATGAAGCGAAAGAAAATCTATGGCGAATATTCTTGCAATCATCGGCAGACCTAATGTTGGGAAATCGACCCTATTCAATCGCATTTTAGGTGCAAGGGATGCGATTGTACACGATCAGCCCGGTGTAACAAGAGACCGTCTCTACGCAACAACAGAATGGACAGGTAAACAATTCACTATCATCGATACAGGGGGGTACGTTCCCCACTCGACCGACCTTTTTGAGCGTGCAATCCGCGAGCAAGCCGAAATTGCAATCAGCGAAGCAGATGCCGTTATCTTTATGGTTGATGCCGCCACAGGAATCACTACTTTGGACGAAGAATTATCGAACATACTTCGGAGATCGAATAAAAATATTTTTCTCGTCGTCAACAAAGTCGATAATGAAAAGCGGGAAATCGATGCATCCCAATTTTTCAAGCTCGGTCTTGGAGAACCACTCACGATCTCGGCATTGATGGGCAGGAAGATAGGTGATTTTTTGGACGAAGTCACGAAATTTTTTCCCGCTGTGCCACAAGACGAAGAGGAGGATAAGCGACTAAAGATCGCCGTCGTCGGTAAACCGAATGTTGGGAAGTCATTATTCGTAAATGCGCTGTTAGGCAAGTCACGCCATATCGTTACACCGATTCCTGGAACAACTCGTGATGCCATCGATTCCATCCTCAAATATCAAAAAGAACAAATCGTTCTGATTGACACTGCTGGCTTGAGACGAAGAAGTCGGATAAAAGAGAATATAGAATTTTACAGCTCGCTTCGTGCATTGAAAAGCATAGACCGGTGCAATATAGCAATCCTCATGGTCGATGTTGAAGCCGGTCTTGATAAACAAGACCTTCGAATCCTCGAAGATATTATTGAGCGGAGGCGCGGGGTTGTCCTCGTTGTTAACAAATGGGATACTGTTGAGAAGGACGATCAGACAGCTCGTTATTTCGAGAAAGCGATTAAAAGGTTTTTACGCGTTTACGATTACGTACCGTTAATTTTCATCTCCGCGATCGAGAAGCAGCGTATATATAAAGTAATCGATTTAGCGAAGGAAGTTTTTGCTGAGCAGACCAAGCGTGTCTCAACCAACAAGTTAAATAAATTGCTGCTTCAGGATATTCAATCCAAACCACCTTCTGCAAAGTCCGGGAAAGAAATCAAAATCAACTATATTACGCAAGTCAAGACAAATCCACCTGCTTTCGGTTTTTTTGTCAACGAGCCGAAGCTCGTTGAGGAAAAGTACAAACGATTTTTAGAAGGAAGAATCCGGGAACATTTCGGCTTTATCGGTGTGCCGGTATCACTATATTTCAAAAAGAAGAACTGAAAATCGCATGGCAATAAATCGGTTACGGATTCTGGTCATTGGTGGACTTGCGGCAGGTCCTAGTGCTGCGGCGAAAGCTAAACGAACCAATCCCAATGCTGAAGTGATCCTATTCGAAGCGACCGATAATGTTTCCTATGCAATCTGCGAGTCGCCGTATATCATCAGTAAAACGATCGACGATGAAAGTAAATTAGTAGTATTTACACCCGATAAATTGGCAAGCGAAAAGGGAATCATTGTTAAGACGCTCCACACCGTCGAGAAAATCTTGCCCGCAGGTCGTAAAATTGTTGTGCGAGATCTCCGCAATCATAAA
>JACQYX010000006.1:5614-8853 GCA_016207985.1 Ignavibacteriales bacterium
TATTGTGATGGAGATGGCAGAGGCATTCAGATCAAGGGGGTTAGAGGTGACGATGCTTCATCAATTCGATCTTCCGATGGAAGGACTTGAAAGGGAGACCAGAGAATATGTTTTAGAAGAATTAAAAAGAAACGATATTCAGTTTATTCCAAATGTTAAAGTTGAAGCATTCCAAAAAGATCCAAATGGTAAAGTCAGATACGTTATCACAAATCGTGGGTCATTCGAAGCGGATATTGTTTTATTATCTATCGGTTTTGTTCCAAATGTTGAATTAGCACAAACAGCAAGGATACGTCTCGGTTCTTTTGGGGGAATTGTTACAGACGAGCGACAACGAACAAGCATCGACCATATCTATGCGGCAGGTGATTGTTGTGAAGTGAAAAATATCGCCACGGGAAAACCTATGTACCTCCCACTTGCAACTGTAGCCAGTAGAGCTGCTTGGGTTGCAGGTGAAAGCGCAGCCGGCGGAAAAGCGATTTTCAAAGGTGCCATTCGAGCAGTCGCCGTAAAACTATTTGATACCGAGATTGCACAAGTCGGTCTCGGTTCTGAAGAAGCAAAGAATTATGGATTCAAAGTTGCGACGACCTTGATTCATGCTCCATCAAAGGTCGAGATCATGGCTGGGAGTGAGAAAATTCATATTCATCTAATTTACGATAAGATCTCGAGTCGACTTTTTGGTGCGAATGTTTACGGTAAAGAAGGGGTCATGCAGCGCATGAATGTTTTAGGTGCCGCAATCCAGCAAAAGTTAACACTTGATGAAGTCTCTCGTCTCGACATGATATATGCTCCGCTATTTACACCACTTTGGGATCCGATTTTAATAGCGGCGAATCGAGCCAAGAAGGAATTTAAACTTTGATAAGCGTTTTAGTTACATGAACAGTAATTAAAGAATCTCAAACATATAAATAAGAAATCTTATGAAGAAGCTTATTATTATCTCGCATCCGTTGGTAAAACGTGATCTAACAATTCTAAGGGACAAACGAACGTCGAGTCCTACTTTTCGTGCGGTGTTACGCCGTACAGCAAGCCTGATGGCGTATGCCGTGACAGAAGATTTAAAACTCCATCAAATCAATGTTTCAACTCCTTTAGAAAAAACTAGAGGGCATTCCGTCGTCGACCCAATTATCCTGGTGCCTATCTTACGAGCCGGACTCGGATTAGTCGGGGGATTCGTAGAAGTACTGCCCAATGCTCGTGTCGGTCATATCGGTATGTATCGTGATGAAGAAACACTCACACCCGTCGATTATTATCTCAAGCTTCCTAAAAAGTTGAAGGATGCACTTCTTTTAATTCTCGATCCGATGCTTGCAACTGGGGGGAGTGCTGTTGCCGCAGTTACATTATTAAAAGAAAAAGGTGCAAGAAAAATCCGGTTTGTCAGTCTCGTAGCCTCACCAGAAGGTGTGAAAGTTTTAAGCAAAGCTCACCCCGACGTTCGAATCTATACTTGTGCACTTGATAGAAGACTGAACAAGAAGGGGTATATACTCCCGGGTCTTGGTGATGCAGGAGATAGAATGTTTGGGACTGGAGAGTGATCCTTTCTAGTTTAAACTTTAAAAAGTTTTGCAGAGGTGTGAGTGATATTGCCTGAGTTTGTCTGAAAAACCAAAAAGAATGTCATGTTGATCCCGCTTCAGCGGGAGAAACATCTCTCTTTTGCAATTTTCAATCGGATTCTTCTCCCGCCTTCGGCGGGATCAGAATGACCTTTCCTCCTTACTAATTCTCGGACACTACCCTTCCTTGACATTCATTCCATATCACAGTATATTTGAATAGAAACAAGTTTAAGATTTTAAAGGACTTATAATCCTTTTCCATTTAAGTTTTTACACGTTCGAGCTCAGTAAGAATGATGTATCGAGCGAGAATATAAAAGTGATAAGATATTTCAATGCGTGATGGTATTTACAAAAAGAAGTTAGAAGACCTGATAGCTATATGCCGGAAAAACCTCCCGATGGTGAATGAGGATTTAATCCGGCGGGCATTTCAGTTCAGTTTAGATGCGCATAAGAACGATATGCGTGCTTCGGGAGATCCATTTTTTAATCACCCGTTCGAAGTTGCAATGATTGTAGCGAAAGAGATTCCGCTCGATGATGTATCTGTTGCGAGCGCTCTGATGCACGATGTTGCCGAGGATACCGAGTTTACAGTTAAAGATATTCGTCACGAATTTGGTGATACGATTGCCGACATCGTTGATGGTGCGACAAAAATCTCCGACATTTTCCGCAGTCATGAAGTTACTCAGGCAGAGAACTATCGAAAGATGCTGCTTTCCATGGTTAACGATATCCGGGTTATGTTATTGAAGTTTGCTGATCGCCTTCACAATATGCGAACACTTGAATATCTACCTAAGGATAAGCAAGTCCGACTGGCAAAAGAAACACTCGATATCTATGCACCTTTTACACATCGATTCGGACTCGCGAAGATCAAATGGGAATTGGAAGACCTTTCATTCAAATATATTCACCCTGCTGAATATGAAGAAATAGCACACAAGCTCAAAGCGAAACGAAAGGAACGCGAATCGTATATAAAAAAGTTCATTCAACCCCTCGAAAAAAGATTGAAAGACGAGGGTATGAAGTTCGAGATGGAAGGGCGACCAAAACATCTATATAGTATCTTCAACAAAATGAAAGTCCGTGCTAAGCCGATCGACGAAATCTATGATCTCTTTGCAGTACGTATTATCCTTGATACTGAAAATAATAACGATTGTTTTACCGTGTATGGAATTTTAACATCCATCTATATGCCCATACCGGAGAGGTTTAAGAATTATATTTCTGTACCTAAAAAAAATGGCTATCAATCGATACATGCCACCGTAATCGGTCCTGAGGGTAGAATGGTCGAAGTACAAATCCGAACGCGTGGTATGCACGAAATCGCGGAAAAGGGTGTTGCTGCACATTGGCGATATAAGGAAAATCTCACCACATTAGATGAAGAGCTTGAGAATTGGATCTCGTGGGTGAGGGAAATCTTCGAACATGCGGACGATGATGCTCCAGACAAGCAGCTAATGGAAAGTTTTAAATTAACACTTTATCAGGACGAAATTTATCTCTTTACTCCGAAAGGTGAATTGAAAATTTTACCGAAGAGTGCTACACCTGTCGATTTTGCTTATGCGGTACATAGTAACATCGGCGATCATTGTTTGAGTGCAAAAGTGAACGGCAGAA
>JACQYX010000007.1 GCA_016207985.1 Ignavibacteriales bacterium
CTTAAAACCAATGATTCCAATCGTTCCATTTCTCGTTACGGCAACAATAGAATTTTTATCCCAAAGAGAGACCCCGATAACATCCGCAGTATCAAAGTCATATCCTTCTGCGCTCGCAAGACTATCAAATGTACGAATGAAATATAACATTCCACCTTCAGCACCATAGACAATAAAAGAATCGGAAACAGTTGGTGAAGTTGTGATCCTTCTGGATGTCACTATTTGAAATAACGCATCAATTTCGTTGTCGTTATTTTGATCGTTAATACTCCACCCTGACAATCTATTAACAATCGGTGATTCTTCTGGTATCCAAATCTGGTATTCTTCCTCACTGCCAATCGTGATATCGGGTATACTATCAGCATTAAATTCACCCATTCCGACCTTTCCAATAAAAGATCCGGTATAACCACCTGCCGTTTTCATCAAACCCGAAGAATCTCCATTTGGGACAAGTGGAGAACCGTCAAATTTCCATCCAAATATTTTAGAGTGATCTGGCTTCGGTAAAGGAAACCTCAAGGAATCAGCAGAACTTTGAGGAATTAGATTATCGGTACATGCGACAATACCACTCGGAAAATTTTGTGTGGGACTTGTAACTAACAATGAATTTTTACTAAATTGTAATCCTGTATTTTTCGGAAATCCCGGCAACGGCTGTATATCGTCATCACCAATCTTCACGTGTGCACTCATCCTCGGACCCCGCTCGGAGAAACGATTTATATAAACATGGCTGTTTGCTCCGTCATTGCTTAAACTGTTAGGATGAGATGTAGGAGTAAAACCGGTAGTATCATACTTCCGCAATGGAGCGGAATTACCCTCAAACCAAAAGTCGAGTGCCCACCCGCTCTCGCTGCCGGAACCGGGATGCAGTAAATCGTAATTTTGCCCGATGTCTTGCGAGCCGTCCGCTTCCATAAGATTCACGCCCCGCTTGCTATCATCCGCATTGACACTGTTCGTGTAGAGATTATTTTCGATCACCGTTTCATCGATGTGCCAGATTAGAATTCCCCCATCGTAGAAAATATCGGCTTTCTTATCGTAACCGCCGGGCAGGCTCCAATCGAATTCATCCACATCGATAATTACACCGTAAAGTGAGTCCTGATCACTATCATTAAAATTCGTTGTATCTCGCTGCCAGCTCTTCTCAATTTTATTCTCACCGACCATCATCGTAACCGTTGCTCCATCTCCTTTCACATCACGATTACGATTCTCGAGCATGAAATATTCTTTCGCACTGATTAAAACTTTGTAGATCGTATCGTTAGAATTGGAAATACCGACCGCGGGTAAATCGTATATTGCATCACCGGAAGAAATCGTAATCGGCTCTATCCAGCCGAGGAAATATTTCTCCCATGCCGATGGCTCAGGCGGGAATACACCGTTCCAGCTAAATATCGATTGACCATCCATCAAGCCGAATCGTCCAATTCCGGATCGACCGTTCTTTGTGTTGAACAGATCGGGTAAGCCAAGGTGGCTTCCGACACTCGCCGCAATTAAACCATTCATGCCGAGCGGGAATGGTACCTCTTCACGAGTTTCCGTTTCAGGAAGAATCATCGAGTTGGTGATCCTGAACCTTCCACTATCGACCGGTACACCCAAGTACGACAGGTCGTCGAACATAGTCTGCATCGATCTAAGATTTACGTAGAGCGATGGAATATCATAGGGTGTCGGATCGTATCCATAAATGCTGACAAGATCGATGTCCCGTCCAGATCCTGCATGGAAAATGACAAACGCGTTATATCGATCGTAGGGAATTGTCTCGTGACGTTGCTTTGCAAGTGAATCGACAAGTGTCCATGTATCGTTTATGAGATAACCTAACTCAATATTATTGTTCGTATTACGAGGCGGGCTGTAATATTTCATCTCATGTGGAAGTCGGTAGACGCTATCGAGTATCGTTGCGGTGATCTTGAGTTTGCCATCGGATACTTTTTTAAAATAATTATCGATAAAAGTTAAATGATTCCGAAAATAATTGACATCATGCGGGGGTGCATCTATGACTTTTATCGCTGGCTCCGTCAGATTGAATTTACCGTTCCCCGTTGTTCGACTATCGCCGTCTTCTTCGAATTCAACCATCACGGCAAGAATATTCAGTAATGTTTCAGGCTGAGAAATCCTCGAAAGATCCCCAGCCCCAAAGGGTGTTTTTGCAATACTAAAAGGATGATCGAAAATGGGTTGACGCTCGATTTGAGCAAATAACAACCACGGTACGAATAGTATGATGATAAGCAGATATATGAAGTTTATTCTTTGCACGCCAATTTTTCTATTAAAAAATCTGTGAAGGTTAGATATTTCAATCATAGATAACAAACCATCCCTGCTCACAATAAACAGGGATGGTTATTGTTGATAAAGTTTGATACTCCGGGAATTTACTCTTCGTCTTCGCCTCCCCAGGTGATGACCAATGTAAATCGGAGGGTTTCACTGAGAGGGTGATTTTCTTCGATGGCAGAGAGATAACTAAAATCGAAACCGTAAATATCGTAACGGATTCCAGCCCCAAATGTCATGAACTTTAGATTTCCATATTGCGGATGCTCATAAAAATATCCCCAGCGAAGTGCAAAAAGCTTTGGCTTACCGTACCAGTATTCTAAACCACCGGCGATTGTGATTTTTTTCAATCCACCCGAGCCCCATGCACTAAAAAGTGATTTTGGTAAATTATCGACGTACGATTCTTTAATGACATTGCCGGCTGTATCTTTTTCCTGTGCATAGCGTCGGACTAACATTCGGCTGAAATCAAGAATACCTGTGATATTATTGTACTCACTTTTAATTATCTTGAATGCAAACCCAAGGCGAAGATTTGTCGGGAGAGGATCGGCTTGTGCTTGCTGTATGTACGTAAGTTTGGGTCCAAGATTTGATAGATTCATTCCTACACTGAACCGGTCTTCAATATCTCCGATGTACGGAAGAACAAGTGAAGTTGGTCGCCACAATGTACCAATATCGAAACTCACGGTTGAGGCAACACCGCGGGCTTGATTTTGCGATTTTTGAGGATCGAGTGCACTATAAATAAACCTCAGATTAATTCCAACTCCAAGATCAGAAATTATCCTCGTAGAATATCCGCCTGTGACAGCAAACTCATATGCTTTAAACGTCCCGAGATCTTCATTATTCTCACCGCGTCGATTAAATTCACCGAGGTTAAGATAGATGACACTTCCAGAAACAGTGCCGCCCCAGTCTTCGATATGATTGCGGTACGCGAGATACTCATAAAATAAATCGGAGAGATGAAATTGCGGTAACCAGTTCGAATGGGTAATACTGACCTCCTGATACCTTTCGAACGCCAGTCCGCCAGGATTCCAATACGATGCCGAGCCATCATCACACAACGCAGCACCAGCTTCACCCATGCCGTCAGCCCGTGCATTCGGTGCGATGAGTAAGAACGGCACCGCCGATTCACCCTGACTGAACATCGGCGAATAAGAAGCTATGAATGTAAATAATATCGAGACGAGGAGGGAAAATAATTTTCCTTGCTTTTTCGAAATCATAAAGATTGCCCTTTTGTTAAATATATTGTAATAATTGAAAATTTATCGGATTCTTATAAATATAATATTTTAATTTACCACCTTTGTTCTTTAGAAGCAACTAAGTGATTACTGCCTTTAAAATCATCTCATGATACTCAATTTTCCAAATGCTTCACTCGTGAAACGCCCGTCCAGGGTTTTAGCGACAACCTTATATAAGTAAACCCCATTCGCTGGATGATCGCCGTCCCTATCACGTCCATCCCAGGGAACACGAACAAAGCGATCAGTCACATTTTGCACCTTAAGTGACTGTATCATCCTGCCCGCGACTGTATAGATCCTGACGTCAACATCGATCGTAGTGATCTGATTATGTTCGAATGTGAAAACTGTCGCTGATGAAAAAGGATTGGGATAATTATAAACATTGAACAACTGTAAACCCGCACCTGTGATCACATTGAACATCGTTTCTTCCATAGATGGATTGTTGTACGTATCCCAAACACGAATACGAAGCGTGTGTGTGCCATTTGATATTTCACCAAGCGGATATTCCAGGCTGCCCTCGGTGTAGATACCCACTTTACTCTGATAATACTCGGAGAGATCGACGCTTTCGGAATTATTATCGAGCCAAGCTTCAAGTCGATGACCGATCCCGGCACCGGATGTATTAACACCGCTCGAATCGCTGATATCGGCTATTAAAAGAGGCGATGCGCTGACTATATCACCCGGACGAAAACTGCGTCGGTCTAAGTACAATCTGACCGATGGTCCTTTTGTATCAACCGGAGCGGTTGTATCCGTTCCGGTGATGCGAATGTTCGTCGTATAACCGCCACCATCGGTAGAATCATTCGAGAAATAAATTACGACGCGACCCTTTTCAGCTGAATATGATATATCTTTCGGAACAATGAACTCTACATACATCTTACCATCGATAATACTATCCTGCCCCCTGAACAAAACACTCCCTGACGATTTATATTGGAATGGTCGACTGAACTCAGGCTCGTCTATTGTGTTGATCCGATCTGCATCATAGACAACGATCCGGGCACGTCCTGTATATCCAACGGGCAGGTACGTCAATGTATCACGAACAGTGCCCGAGATAGATGATTTCCCTAACGCTTTCATTTGTACTACCTCACCGCTGCCGATGTGGTTAATACTATCTACTGAAGCGATAAACTCGGGGAATTCAATCCTCAATCCCGGATCTCCGATTAAAAAGTATTTCCGATCGTTTGTATAATCATTGATATGTTGTTTTGTACTATAGATGATATCTCCAAGGCACTGGGGACGCATGCGACCAAATTGGGTTGTATCGATTAAGTGACTAAACAAGTCGATATTAAGAGCATAATTCGCATCAGCATACACAGGTCTCAGGGCAGAAAAAACTCCAATTGCCCCGGCATTTTTCATGAGTGTAAGGATTTCTCCGCTGCTGGTTTCATTGAGCATATCGAAATGCGCATAATTGCACGTCGCTGCGACGAGGAAAAAATATTTACCTTGATTGTTAAGCAATGGAAAATCAGACTCCCGCACGAATACAGCTTCATGAGTCCATAGTCGCGGATTTCCGTGACCTGCAAAATTTAAAACCAGCGTACCTTGATTGATCGCATTTTGGATCGCTTTATTGGCAGTCGGTTTTCTTCTTCCACCGGAAGTATATTCTGTGGGATATTCATATAAATAAATTTTCTTTTTCTCAAAAAGAGATGGAACCATAGCTGCAATCCCCTCAGCATGATCCATGTGTATTGTATCATCGTTTCTGTCGGGTGCCTGCGGTCCATCATCGGCAA
>JACQYX010000008.1 GCA_016207985.1 Ignavibacteriales bacterium
TTCAGTACTGGAGTGAAGATACCGTCTTTTTTGACGACGACTTTCCATATTCTATTTTTAGCTTGTATCTTCAAGATGAATTTCAAATGACAGAAGATCTCATTGCAACGATTGGTGCGCGTCGGGATGCCTACACTAACATATCAAATCCGATTACCCCTCGTGGTGCTTTAGTCTATTATCCGATGAAAAATTCTACCATCAAACTCCTTTACGGTGAAGCATTCAGAGTCCCAAATATGTACGAAATCCATTATGAGGATCAAACTACAAACCAAAAGAGAAGTTTTAATCTTCACTCAGAAAAAATTCAAACAACGGAACTTATTTGGGAACAGCGGCTATCAGACGGTCTTTTTAGTCGGCTCTCGCTATTCAATTATAATATGAAGAATCTTATCGATAATATGATGGTCGATGAAGTTGATTCAATCTATCAATTTATAAATATCAGTCGTGCTCGAGCAATAGGGTTTGAACTATCCATCAAAGCACAATTAGAGGTGGGATTGAGTGGATATGCGAATTATTCTTTTCAAGATGCAATCAACTCAGATACCGAGGAAAAGCTGACGAATTCACCGAACCATTTACTGAAACTCGGCATAGCTTATCCCGTCACTAAGCATATTGATGGTGCCATCGAATGTCAATATGAAGCCAAACGCAATACAGTGTATGATACAGCCACCGAGCCATTCTTTCTAACAAATTTAACTCTCGCTATCCATCCCGACGACGAACGAATCAGGTTATCGTTATTAGCGAGAAATATATTCAATGTTACATACGCAACTCCAGGAGGTTATGAACATCTACAGCCAAGCATCCCACAAGATGGGCGTAACTTTACTGCAAAATTGGAAATTAACTTATAAGGATATCATTGAAAACATCAATTTTCATGCGACCGCTTATATACTTCATTCTCCATTACGGAGTTTTTTTTGTACTGTTCATATCTTTGGCAGGCATGGATTCTCTAATAGCCCAGGAGATGCCTATTCCGATTAAGGTTCAGGTTCCATTGTTTACAAAAATCTTATCGTTCGACAGAAATCTGAAAACCAGGGTAGGTAATGAAATTGTTCTCGGTATTGTTTATCAAAAAAATTTCAGAACATCCTTCGATGTTCAAGATCAAATCATCACAACGATTACAAAAATCCCGATCAGGGAGATTGATGGTATTTCGCTTCGATGTATAGCGATAGAGATGAAAGAGAATATTGATCTAACTGATATCATCACAAAAAATAAAGTGGACATATTGTATATTACTCCAATGCGTACTCTCGACTTTGAAAAAATAAGTGCTATTTCAAGAGCTAACCAAATACTGACAATCAGCGGCGTTCCAGATTACATAGATGAAGGTTTTGCGGTAGGGATAGGATCAAAGGGTGACAATCCTATGATTTCCGACAAAACTCGCAACGAATGAGACTAATGCCCTCTTTGAAAAAACAAGAAGTATTGCAGAAATGACATCGTACAGCGTGAGTCCGGCGCTTTTATTCAATGATTCTAATAGTGCAGTTGATGCATTAGAGAGTGCAAGACAAAACAAAGATCTTGTCTACATAGCGATAGTTGATGATTCAAATAAAGTATTTGCATCCTTCAATATTAAAAATATCACTCCTGATACTCTTAATCCTGAAGAACAGGCAAGACATTTTTTACCTGATGAAGAAATTTATGAAACTATAACTCCCATCTATCATAATGGAAGGTTCATCGGTCGGCTCTTTTTGGGCATTTCGCTCGAAAAACTCAATCACGAGATTAATCAGAGCCGCTTGACAAGCGCGCTTGTCAGCTTAGGGATTTTTATTGTCGGTTTAATTGGTGTATTCAGCATCAGTACGATAGTGACAAAGCCGCTGCACCACATGGCAAAAACCGCGGAGGATATAGCACAAGGCGATTTGACAAAACGGACGGTTGTTTCGTCATATGACGAGGTTGGCAGATTAGCAACTTCGTTTAATACGATGGTTGAGAATCTTCATCTAACTCAGAGAGAGCTGGAAAACATAAACCGGACTTTAGAAAAAAGGGTACAAGATCGAACTAAAGAACTACAGGATGAGATCACCGAGCGTAAAAAGACAGATAACGAATTACATAAAAGCATCCAGAGGCAAACGATACTTCTTCGCTCACTACCAATGGCGTTTTATACCGCTGATGTTTCTCCGAGTATAAATACGACTTGGATAAGTGAGCAAGTAGAGCAATTGACCGGCTACAAACCGGAACAATTCATTAAAGATCGAACCTTTTGGGCGTCTCACATACATCCAGAAGATAAGAATAATACTTTACAAGATTATAAGAGAGTTCTTTTTGAAAGCACAAGCATAACTGAATATAGATGGCAATGTTCAGACAGTGCATACCATTGGTTCTTAGATCATACCGTTCTAATTCGTGATGCTTCTGGAAATCCAAAAGAGATAATTGGAACGTGGCTAGATATTAGTGACAGGAAAAAATCGGAGGCAGAAATCGTAAACTGGAAACATCGTTATGAATTAGTTGTAGCTTCTTCAGGTCAGATCGTTTATGATTACGATATTAAAACCGGTGCAATATTATGGAGTGGAAGCATCAAACAAGTGCTGGGGTATGATACAAACGAATTTTCAGGCGGCATCGATCAATGGTCTGAACTGATCCATCCCGATGATCGTGCGGAGGCACTTCGATTGTTGGAAATCGCTGAAAATAATATTTCCCAATACGAATTTAGATATCGGTTTCGTCACAAGGACGGTAAATATATCTGGGTATTGGACAGAGGATTTTTTATCTCCGACGTTCAAAAAAAAGCTGTTCGTATGCTTGGAATGATGCAAGACATTTCAAAAGAAAAACTTGCCGAAGAAGAATTGCGTAAACTATCGAGCGCTGTCGAGCAGAGTCCTGTTTCAATCATAATTACGAATACATCGGGTGAGATTGAATATGTAAATTCAAAATTCCTTAAGGTTACCGGATATAATTTTCAAGAGGTATTAAATCAAAATCCACGCATTTTAAAGTCAGGGGAAACTTCAGATTCTGAATATAAAAAATTGTGGGATACGATTTCTTCAGGAAAAGAATGGCGTGGAGAATTCCACAATAAGAAAAAAAATGGTGAATTATTCTGGGAAAGCGCGACAATCTCACCGATTATTGATAACGAAGGAAAGATAACACATTATCTTGCCGTAAAAGAAGATATCACTGAGAAGAAAATTCTTGAATCACAATTTTACAGAGCTCAACGCATAGAAAGCCTCGGAACATTAGCTGGAGGGGTTGCACACGATCTCAATAATGTGCTCGCCCCTATTCTTATGGCGGTACAGCTTCTTAAATCGAATGCGTCGGATGAAAAGAAGCAACAATGGCTGTCAATGATGCGATCAAGCACCGAGCGCGGCGTGAGTATAGTGAAACAACTGCTCACTTTTGCTAGAGGTGCCGAAGGAGAACGAATTTTAGTACAGCCTAAACATCTTTTGCGTGAAATTGAGAAGATTGTTAGTGAAACCTTTCCGCGAAACATACAGATCCGGACGGAAATTCCTAAAAGTCTTTGGACAATTTCAGCCGATACCACCCAGCTTCATCAGGTAATAATAAATTTGTGCGTTAACGCGCGAGATGCAATGCCTACCGGCGGTAATTTGATGATAAGAGCGATGAACATCATCCTCGATGAACGCACTGCTCATCAATACCTCGAAGGTAAACCTGGCCCGTACGTTGTCATTACTGTGGAAGATACGGGTATGGGTGTTCCTAAAAACATTATTGATAAAATATTTGATCCATTTTTTACAACGAAAGATGTTGGAAAAGGAACCGGATTAGGATTATCTACTGTAATGTCTATCATAAAAAGTCATGGAGGATTCATTAACGTTTATAGTGAAGTCGGACACGGTAGTGTATTCAAGATATATCTGCCGGCATCAGAAATTATAAACATTCATGAGGCTGAAGAGGACCGTTTAAATCTGCCGCTCGGTAATGGAGAATCTATTCTCATCATTGATGATGAAGCACCGATTCGCGAAATTACGAAAGGAATTCTTGAATCGTATGGATACAATGTATTGACTGCACAGGATGGAACCGAAGGCGTTGCGTTATATACAACCTCACAGGATATCATAAAAATTGTAATTACAGATATGATGATGCCTTTCATGGATGGAGCCGTTGTTATCCGAACTCTCCAAAAGATCGATCCAACGGTGAAAATCATTGCTACAAG
This sequence comes from Ignavibacteriales bacterium, assembly GCA_016207985.1. Lineage (GTDB taxonomy): Bacteria > Bacteroidota > Ignavibacteria > UBA10030 > SZUA-254 > JACQYX01. Next base: position 4,277 of record JACQYX010000008.1, read on the forward strand.
TGGATTGGCAGAAACTGATAACATAACCGAATTAAGATCTGAAAATGTAAAAGCATTCTTGAGAAAGCCATTTCAAGCTGATCAACTTCTAAAAGTGATCGGCTCGGTGCTAAGTGATCAGATTAGCGATGATACATAACATTATTTCCCATCGAGAAGTCTGCTGATTTTTCTGCCCTTTTGAATCGGATAAATTTACGTTGCCAAAATACTTGAAATTTATTAAAAGACTTTGTATAATCAATTGAAAACCCAATAACTCGTTTATTTTCCTAAACAAATAAATGGAGGAATATATGACAAAGCATGAGCCGATCTCTGCGAAAGACATAAAATTAGAAAAGGAAATATGGAGAAAACTTGGAAAGTCCGGAAAAAAAAGAAACGAGAGGTTGACACAACTAAACAAATTCGCGTGGTACAGAGCGTGAAAGCAGGTCATATACGGGGTGGGCACGCCTATCACTGATGGAAAAAGGATAGACTTTTCTCCTGCAGAAATTTACTCTACGTCTCTTGAACTAATATTTAATTTTTCGGCAGACTAACGGTAAAGAAGAAGCTGTTTCAGCGTCCAGACTTCATTCTCACGCTGTGCAAGCGAACGTTCCAGCTTATGAATCTTTCGCTGCATTACCGTTAGTGATGTATTTTTTTCAAACGGCTGATTCGGTCGTATATTTTTCACTTCCGATACCAACTCTTGCCGTATTTTCTGACTCTTCTTTTGTATCATTTTTCCATCCAGCGGAATTAAATCGTGTCATCACAAATATATCAATTACTTTTAATAAATAATATCAAATACAAAATGTACTACTATTTTTATGTTCAAAAATCGAGTATCAACATTCGATTATTCCTGAACTATTTCAATGAACTGAGTTAAGAACGATAATGAGAGTCTTCAAAAAATGTCAGCGTTCTCAGGTCTTATCTCGTGAGCCGTAAAAGTTCAGGACTTCTATCCGGTTACATCGCCGAGATTTTCCTACTACTAATATACTTGGGAGAATAATGAAAGTCAATGAAAAATATCTTTATTTTTAGGATAATAGTTGCTCATGATCTTACCCAAGGCGATCGATAGCACTTTGGCATCACTCTTGTCGGCTCTTGACGGGATAAGAATGGGTACACTCCCCCCGACTATTACGTGGGCAAGCCGGTAACCGGCGAAGTAGGTTGTACCTTTAGCAAATATGTTGGCTGCCTCGATGCTCGGAAGTACGAGAATTTCTGCATTTCCCGCAACTTGTGAGACGATTTTTTTCTCTCCCGCCGCTTCGGAGGATAGGGCATTATCCAGCGCTAACGGTCCATCAACCGTACACCCTTTAATTTGACCGCGTTCATTCATTTTCGAAATTATTGCGGCGTCGACCGTCGACTGGAGGTTCGGATTAATAAATTCCGAGGCAGAGAGGAGTGCAACCTTAGGATTTGAATTACCGAGGGCATGTGCTACCTCGACTGCATTCTTCACAAGCTCGATTTTATCTTCGAGGTCAGGTGCAAGCGTAATGCCACCGTCTGTTATCATCACAAACTTATTTCCTTGACGGGCTGGATACTCGAACATGAAAACATCAGAAAGCAATCTGCCCGTACGAATTCCTGCATCCTCATGAAGCAATGCCTTCATTAATGTGGAAGTATCGACTCCACCTTTGAGCACAATATCTCCCTTTCCACCTTTGATTAAATCGATAGCAGTTTTCAATGCCTCGGATACATCGGGCTTATGTACAATCTCGATTAATCCCCGAACCTTCTCGTAGATGGGCAATTTTAGTTTAATCGTATCTTGATCGCCGACAAGAATAAACTCAGCCAACTGTTTTTCACATGCTTCCGATATCGCCAAAAGGGTTTCTTCGTTATTCGGTAATATAACGATGACCTTTTTTCCCTGAATTTGTCGGGCTGCAGTAATCAATTCTTCGAAATTTTTTATCATGCCTAATATTCCTTTGTTTTTTCTTGATCCTTTAACACACGCAGACAAGCTTCAGCAAGCGACTTCATTTCGTCTTCACCTGGATAAATTAATACAGGAGCGATAAAACTGACACGCTTTTCAACCCACGACGTCAACATTTTCGAGTTTGCGATACCGCCTGTAAGAACTATCGCATTCAATTTACCAGATAGAACAGTTGCCATTGCTCCTATTTCTTTTACGATCTGATATGCCATTGCTTCATATACTTCTTTAGCGAAAGCATCTCCCGAAGAAATTTCCTTCTCGACTTCTTCTACAGAATTCGTTCCAAGGTATGCAGTTAGTCCACCTTTGCCCATTACGAGCTTTCTAATATCAGCTTCAGTATATTTACCGGAAAAACACATCGTGATGAACGGCTGTAAAGGGAGTCCGCCAGTTCGGTCGGGTGAGAATGGTCCGTCGCTGGATGCATCGTTGACATCGATGATTTTACCGTTACGAACAGGTGCTATCGAGATGCCACCGCCGAGGTGACAGATGACGAATGATGATCGTTCATAAGGAATTTTCAACTCATTAGCAGCATGTCGGGCAGTTGCATGTATGTTGAGTGCGTGTGAGAGTGGTCGTCGCTTTATTTCGGGATGACCTGAATAAAATGCCAGCGGTTCGAACTCATCTACGGAAACCGGATCAACGATAAAGGAAGGACATTTAAAGCTTTGAGCGATTTCGTATGCCATAACGCATCCGAGGTTCGATGCATGTTCCCCTTGATAATTTGAACGGGCGTCATCAATCATCTTTTGATTAATCCTATAAATCCCGCCTTGTACAGGTCGAAGTAGTCCGCCCATGGCAACTACAGCCGAGCACTGCTGCACATTTTCATTCACCCACTTCTTGATGGCTTCCATGCGAAACGGGTATTGTTCCCAGATACCTCTGAATTTCTTCAACTCATCGGTGGGATGAAGTGCTTTATCGGCTCGCACAAGCGTGTCATCATCATATACCGCCAGCTTAGTTGAAGTCGATCCGGGGTTTACAACGAGAATTGTAAACTTAGTTTGCATTAATCAAATTGACTTGATCTCCTGCTTTACGTCAACATTTAATTTACTATTTCCTTTTCCATCCAATTTAGAAAGGAGATACTTATGTATGTTTCCTGCTGCAATCTTTCCATCTCGCATCGCAAGAATTACGGTTGCACCGCCACGAGCAAGATCACCGCCTGCGAAAATACCTTCGCGGCTTGTCATCTGAGCATCATTGACCACGACTGTGCCGCGTTTGCTAACATCTAAACCAGATGTTGTGGATTGAATTATCGGATTTGGTTTTTGACCGACCGCCTCAATAACAGTTTGAACGGGAATAACATACTCAGACCCTTTAATTGGGATCGGTTTGCGGCGCCCTGATTCATCCGGCTCACCAAGCTCCATCTTTTGACATTCAATTCCGGTAACCCATCCATTCGCATCACCGATAATGCGAACTGGATTGGTGAGCATTACGAACTCGACACCTTCTTCTTCAGCATGATGCACTTCTTCCTCACGAGCTGGCATTTCTTTTCGAGATCTTCTATAAATTAGATAAGCTTTCCTAGCACCGAGCCGGAGTGAGGTGCGTACAGCATCCATTGCTGTGTTTCCACCACCGATCACAGCAATTTCTTTTCCAACCTTTATCGGTGTATCATACTCAGGAAATTGATACGCCTTCATTAAATTAATGCGAGTTAGGTATTCGTTCGCCGAATAAACGCCGCTCAAACTTTCACCGGGGATTCCCATGAAAGTGGGAGTTCCGGCACCTGTACCAAGAAATATCGCACCGAATCCCCATTCATTAAACAGCTCATCGATCGTAGCTGTTCGGCCGATGACAAAGTTAGTGTATATTTCAACACCCAAAGATTTGATACGGTCAGTTTCTAAATCGAGAATCGTACGTGGCAAACGAAATTCCGGGATACCGTATCTCAATACACCACCTACAGCATGGAGTGCTTCAAAAACTGTAACTTTATAACCGAGCTTGGCAAGCTCCGCTGCACAAGTTAAACCCGCCGGTCCCGAACCAACGATTGCAACTTTCTGATCACGATGTTCTGTAATAACCGGTGCAACGAAAAGATTTCGAGCCATCTCATAATCGGCAACAAAACGCTCTAATTTTCCAATGGCTACTGGTTCATGCTTCTTACCAAGCGTACAAACTATCTCACATTGCGTTTCCTGCGGGCAAACTCGTCCGCATATTGCCGGCAAGTAATTAGCTTCACGAATTTTGTTAACCGCACCAATATAATCTTTTTGATATATTAGCTGGATGAAAGTGCGGATGTCGATAGTAACCGGACAACCTTCAATACATACAGGATTTTTACATTCAAGACAGCGTTTTGCTTCTATCAGCGCACGCTCTTCATCCAAACCGGAAGAGACTTCAAGAAAATTTTTATTTCGCTCTTCCGGGATTTGTTCGATTGAAGCTTGGCGTGGAAGTTTCATCCTCTCGGAGGGTTTCATGGGATTAACGGTATTCATCGTCCACCTCCAACAGCATCTGCCATTTCAATACGCTTACACCGTTCATCGGAGATTTTTTCAAGATCGATATACGTTCTATTTCTCATAATCAATTCATCAAAATCTACAAGATGAGCGTCAAATTCAGGTCCATCAACACAAGCGAATTTCATCTGTCCTCCAATGGACACTCGGCATCCACCGCACATTCCCGTTCCATCGACCATAATTGCATTTAAACTGACGAGAGTTTTTACTCCATATGTTTTGGTCAGATTCGATACAGCTTTCATCATGGGAAGTGGACCAATGGCATAGACAGCTTTAATATTCTTGTTTGAATCGAGAATATCTTTCAATTGGTCTGTGACAATCCCCTTTCGTCCATAAGAACCGTCATCGGTTGTAACATAACTTTGCTTCGACAGCTTCGACATCTCATTCTCAAGAATAATGAGGTCTTTTGATCGAGCACCGACGATACTGTAAATTGTGTTGCCTGCATCTTTTAACGCTCGCGCGATAGGATAGACCTCGGCAGTTCCAACACCGCCACCGATACAAACAACATCTCCATGAAACTCGATGGGTGTAGGAACTCCAAGCGGTCCGACTACGTCAAGAATTGCCTCACCAACTTTCTTCGTCGCAAGAAGTTTAGTAGTTTTTCCGATCGCCTGGACGATCAACGTGATCGTTCCTGCCGATAGATCGCTATCGACGATTGTGATTGGAATACGCTCACCATTCTCAATAATTCTCAGCATGACAAAGTTTCCTGCTTTGCGTTTTTTTGCAATGTAGGGTGCTTTTATCACATACTTTGTTATCGTAGGTGAAAGAATTTCTTTACTTAAAATTAAAAACATCTATTCTCTGAAAAAATACTACCTAATATAATACTTTTTTTAGAACTAACCTAAATTACTGTATGGATTTGACTGGAGAGACAATATATTCCCGGAGACGCTCATATTCTTCCGAAGCCAGCAGGAGTTTCACCATCGGAAATATGATATTATTTTCTCTATCGATATGATTCTTGAAACGCTCGACGACATTAAAAGCTGATTGTACAAGTTCACGAATAGTCGTTCCATGTATCCTGCCATCCTCGACATCTTTGATAACCACCAGCAACTCGTGAAACATTTGCCACATCTC
>JACQYX010000048.1 GCA_016207985.1 Ignavibacteriales bacterium
GCTTTCTTTTAGATTCATCGGTAAAACATTCTTTAGGGGTAATAATTCTGTCAGTGATTTCTGCGTTCATCGGTGATAGGTATTTTATCCATAAATTTTTGGTGTTCGATAAAGCTCCGTTTACAATATCCATTCGTCGATTGTGTAGAACATATGTTAGGTCCAGCCGCTGAAGATCGGACACTTTCACACAATCGTGTGGTTTGAGAATAGAAGTGAAAATTGTGAAAAGCTGGGCTGTTGCTAATGTATCTTCGAGTGCTCGGTGCTTCACAGGAAATGATATTCCCGCAATCCGTGCAACATTTTCTTGTTGATATGATTGAAGACCTGGAAGGAGTTGGCGGGCAATTGCCAATGCATCTATGGTCGTATTTTTTATGGGTGGATATCCGATTAATCGAAATTCATTCGTGATGAAAGATAGATCGAATGGAGCATTATAAGCGACGAGGATTGAATTATCCATCATATCCCAAATCTTCTTTGCAACCGCGGAAAAGACTGGTGCATCCGACAGCATCTGAGGTGTAATACCATTGACGGAAAATGCACCGTAGGAAATCGGACGCTGTGGGTCGATCAAACTTCCATATGTTTCGATGATTGCATGGCCACGAAGCTTAACCGCTCCAATTTCGCATACCCTGTCGCCTCGATCAACCGATAGTCCCGTTGTCTCAACATCAATGACTAAATAATCAGCTTCGTCGATTTGTTGAGAATTATTAATATTAAGTTGATGCTTAAAATTCAAATGAATAAATTATTATTTTGATTTTAAGTGTTTACTTATGACTCGTTTTTTTCTTATTTCTTCTTGCATACTCCGTTTTTTTAGGTTACTATATTTCTTCATACCTTTCTGAAAAAAATAATCTCGTCCATTTTTCCTTATTCTGCCAAATCTCTATCACTGATTCTTCCCACTCTCCCATTTTTCTATCTTCTAATTGTTACCTTTACAAGTGTCCTAATAGGAGATGATAAAAATACATTAATTTTAGGTGTAAACGTAAATCCCGTTACCCCTGATAGACGTTTTGTAGTTTTCATCCACAATTCTAAATCTGCTAAATACGCTATATCATCGGTAGTTTTTAATTGTTTCTTGATAAAAGGTAATCCCTTAGTTACGACAATAATATTTTCAGTTACTAAAACAAAATATAACCAATAGTCTCGTTCAAAAAATAATTTATCAATTGCTCTAATTCCATTAATTGCTATCCATTTATCTGCGCGTTGCATTGTCTTTACTTCTATCTTTCTAATTTTGCCATTTTTGTACACCGAAAAGCCATTAAATCCAGATCGTCTATTAACTAATTCAATTTTAGCTCCTTTGAATGTTTTTAAGGAGCAAACAAGTCCCGTTCCGATTTTTTCAATAGAACTATTATCTTGCATAGAATCTCTCGTTACACATGTTCATTGTAAATTCTTTATTCAATCTTTCACATTTAAAAATTCATTCCAGCGATTAAACAAATGAGCAGTTGCTATTACATCACCTAAACAATACTCGGCAATTTGTCTGAATTTTCCTTCCCGGTAGAGCGGACCGAGGTCTAAACCGGTAATTCCTTCACTCTTTGGACTTTTTATTCCAAACGATTTGCAATAAAAATCCAGATTGAATTTTCTCATTGCTCCATAAAAAGTTAATTGATCCAAAAGATCGCAATGCTCTGATGCGTCGTAGCGATACGGCATGATATTTCGTGTCGGCTTGACACCGTTCAATGCCGATCGAAGCATGATGAATGGGTTATCGAAAGTTCGCCCGTTGAAAGTTATATAACGTTTATAACGAAGGATGGTATTCCAGAAGTTGGTGAGAATATCTTTTTCATCCCCCGATATGAATTCCACTTTATTATCTTCGGATGAATATTTCTCTTTCGTGTTCGACTGGAAAAAAACCTTGCCGCCCATTGTTTCGGGATTCACCATTGCAATTGCAATAATCTGTGCCGTCAGCGGAGTCAGATTGAGTTTTTGCATTTCCGCTTCACGTTTCTCGTCCGTGTCGGCAAATTTCATTAGATATTCTTGCTGAACTCCGTCGAATGATTCAAATGGTAATGCTAATGTTTCTATATCAAATGAATCATGGCAGAAGATATTCCCTTTAGAAGTAGCTGCTGTTGAAGAAGTCTTCTTCCCGCAGGTTTTCTTAACTGGAAATCGTTAACAAATGCTTTGGTAAATTTTTCGTCATTGAAAAAATCGATCGAACGAAGGTATTCAATAACTTCATCAACGATCTTCGGGTGATATTCTCTTTCAATAAGTTTTGTACGAAGTTCTTTTTCAGAATGCATACGTCGGCTGATAAATCTGAGCGCTTTAGATTTTGCAGAAGTGAATTCGTCTGATGATGTTAATTTGGTGATGGCGCTCTGATCTATGTTATCTCCTTTTCGTAGAGCGTATTTACCTACAACATCCTTATGAAGTCCAAAAGCAAACTCGCCATCCAGATAAATAGTCACTCTATCGGGATGGCGCTTCTGCTGTTCGATCTTTGTAATGATCATCGAATTGGTATCGAGATGCTAAGTTTTTACAGATGGTTTTTTTATTTGTTCGGGCTTTGCAACTTTTACCGGTTCTTCCTCAATCAAGCCGAGCTTCTTACGGACTTCTATGTCGATCTGTTTAGCTAACTTATCGTTTTCTATAAGATATTTTTTAACGGCATCTCTTCCTTGCCCAATTCGGTCGCTTCCATATGCGAACCACGATCCGCTTTTTGTAATAATATTTCGTTCAACTGCAGTGTCGATAAGGTCACCAAGCCGGGAGATTCCTTCATTGTAAAGGATTTCGAACTGTGTTTCCTTAAATGGTGGAGCAACTTTGTTTTTTACAACTTTCACTTTTACTCGGTTGCCGATAATATTCTGTCCATCTTTAATTGCTTCAATTCGCCTGATGTCTAATCGTAGGGATGCATAAAATTTAAGCGCATTCCCGCCTGTAGTTGTTTCAGGATTCCCGAACATAACTCCAATTTTCTGCCGAAGCTGATTAGTAAACATAACGGATGTTTTTGATTTGCTTATGGCAGCTGTAAGTTTCCGTAACGCTTGCGACATTAATAGTGCTTGCACACCCATTGTTGGATCACCCATCTCGCCTTCAATCTCGGCACGAGGTGTAAGTGCAGCCACCGAATCAATGACAATCACATCCAGTGCACCACTGCGAACCAGAGTTTCAACGATCTCCAGTGCCTGCTCGCCATATTCCGGCTGTGAAAGCATCAGGTTATTAACATCCACTCCAACCTTTTTTGCATATCCGATATCTAAAGCATGTTCGGTATCGATGAAGGCAGCAATACCGTTCTTCTTTTGGGCTTCTGCTATAACATGGAGGCAGATTGTGGTTTTCCCTGAAGCTTCCGGTCCGAATATTTCTGTAACTCGACCGCGAGGTATGCCACCAATCCCAATTGCAGCATCGAGTGAGATCGATCCGGTCGAAATGAAATCAACTTTAGCGATAGGACCTTCGTCGAGCTTCATGATCGCACCTTTGCCGTGCTGCTTCTCTATCTGCTCAACGGCAATCTTTAAAGCTTGTAGTCGAGATTCTTTATTTATATCTTCTGGCATGATCAACTCCTTTTAAAAAATAAATCAAAACATTGAAGGGAATTTCGTTACTTCACTTCCCAAATTGTTCCTTTTTTATATGTGAAAGAAAATCAACAATCA
>JACQYX010000062.1 GCA_016207985.1 Ignavibacteriales bacterium
TTCTTCATGGTCCCGGCTGTCCCGTTTGCGTTACGCCGATTGAAATGATTGATAAAGCAATTGCGATTGCTTCTCAGCCAGAGGTAATCTTTACATCATTCGGCGATATGCTTCGTGTTCCCGGCTCTGAAAAAGATTTACTTACCGTAAAAGCCGAAGGCGGTGATCTACGAATAGTTTACTCGCCGCTCGATGCTGTGAAGTTAGCTCAAAAAAATCCAGCGAAAAACATTGTTTTCTTTGCTGTTGGTTTTGAAACCACAGCTCCGGCAAATGCAATGGCTGTTTGGCAGGCGAAGAAACTCGGACTTAAAAATTTCTCGATTCTCTGTTCGCACGTTCTTGTCCCGCCAGCCATTGAAGCAATTCTATCATCACCAGGCAATTACATACAGGGATTTCTCGCTGCAGGGCATGTATGTACAGTGATGGGTTATGAGGGATATATCCCAATCGCGGCGAAGTATAAAGTACCGATAGTGGTAACAGGTTTCGAGCCGATCGACATTCTTCAAGGAGTATTTTTGTGTATAAAACAGCTCGAAGAAAACAGATTCGCAGTTGAAAATCAATACAGCAGATCTGTTCAGGAAAAAGGGAATTTCGCAGCAAAAAATCTAATCGCAGATGTTTTTGAAATAACACACCGAAAATGGCGTGGAATCGGTGAGATACCTCACAGCGGATTGAGATTAAAAGAAAATTTTGAGTATTTTGATGCAGAGAAATTGTTTAATATTTCAGATATGGAAATAAAAGAATCACCACTTTGCATTGCTGGCTTAGTACTTCAAGGTCAGAAAAAACCACACGAGTGTTCTGCTTTCGGAGAACAATGTACACCAGAACATCCACTTGGTGCACCGATGGTTTCATCCGAAGGTGCGTGCGCAGCGTATTATCATTATAGAAGAAAATGATGTAAAAATCTTATATGAAATATTTTATTAGTCGAAATAAATTCTCGAAATTATCTGGGATAATATTCCAATGCATAGTCTTATTTGCTTTCAACTTACCTTCATCGGCTCAACTTAATACCCTTAACGATTCATGGCGGTGGGTTCGTTTCACTACCGATGATGGCTTACCATCAAATCGAGTGTTTGATATAACAGAAACAAAAAATGGAATCGTTTGGGCTGCAACTGAATTTGGTGCCGCCTGGTACAATGGATTTTATTGGCAAAGCATCTCTCAAAAAGATGGACTCCCGGAACGCATACCTAGCGCTATCGTTTCAGATGGGAAAGATAGTCTATATGTTTTAATTTCAGGTCAGTTATATTATGGCGATCTAAAGGGCTTCGGAAAAATTCCAATAATCATGAGCGGTGCAGAAAAGAAGGTGACCTCAATAGCTTTCGTTAATAATGAGCTTATTTTAACCGTAGATGAAAAGGTTTTCATTCTGCAGAATAATTCTGTAAAACCATTCACACACTCATCGATCGACATTAAGAACCAAAAAGTGTTCATGGTTCATCAAACGCGCTTTAGCACTTGGCTAAATACAAGTAGCGGTTTATACCGGTGGGAGAATAATAAATGGAATCTCAAATTAGAAGCACCTTCACAATCCATTGCCATTAAATACTTAGCAGAGGATTGTCTGGGCAATGGAGTCGCATCCATAATAGGTCCTCGTAGCCATTATGGTATTTGGGAGTGGACAACAAATTCTAATCTGACGAAAAATCTGAAAGAAGGGATCGAAAATGTTTTGGCTCTTGATATCGGACCGGAGGGCAATGCAATCATGGCTAAAGAACCAGAGGTTGTTAAAGTTAGTCAGAATCGTTCTTGGCCATCATTACAATTCATCCCGCCCCAGCTTAAAAATTCTCATTTACTAAAATTTAGAAATAATGGCGACCTATGGGTTGGAACAGAATTGGGGTTATATCTTCATCGGGTTACTTCAAAAAGATGGGAAGTCTGGAAGTTTCCACAATTCGATCCAAAAAATAATATTAACGAAATCATCCGCACAAAAGATGGATCGATATGGATTGCGACCGGAAATGGTATCGTTATTCGTAAACCAAACGGAACTAACCAGACTATCGAAAATATCTATCACACCAAGTTAGGCACACTTACAGGTTTAATTGAAGATAAGAAAGGGCATGTGTGGATATCGAGCGGACTCTCATTTGAAGGTGCATTTCTATGGATTAAAAAAGATAAAAAGGGAAATTTATGGTTCCTTGGAATCTCTAGAAAAGATTTTAGATATAATAATATTGACAATGACCCGGGTGCTTACATTTACGAAAATGGAAAATTTCTCCACTGGGGTACTAAGCATGGACTCATTAATGGACGTGTTTATTCATTTGCCGAAGGTTTAGATGGTTCGTTTTGGTTTGCGACAGGAGGTGGAATTAGCAGATGGAAACCTGATGCCTCGATTTCTTCTCCTGGGACGTGGAAACATTGGACAGAGAAAGAAGGACTTCGAGAGGATAGAATATTCGTACTTACAATTGATAACAAGAATAAGATTTGGTTCGGCGATCAGACATTTGGAATTGGCTCTATTGAAGGCGATACGATAAAATACCTGACAACGTCGGATGGATTAATAAGTAATGCAATATGGGATATTCGGATAGATGAAAAGAACAGAATATGGATCGCCGCACGAGGTGGTATCGGTCTGTTTATGAATGGTACGTGGTTCAATATCGGTTTGAATGATGGTTTATCGAACGCTCGTATTTGGCCACTGCTTCCACTTGAAAATAAATTATATATCGGAACGAGCGGGGGTGGGGTGGAAATTCTTAATTTTGAAGATATTCAAACAACTCCACCAATAGTAAACATATTGGGACCCGTTACACGGGGAAACACTATGTATGCACACTGCAAAGCGTTTTCTTTTTGGGGTGAACAGGTTTCTGAAAATATTGAAATAAGATATAAAATTGATAACAATGAATGGACGCCATGGCGCCGGATACGCCAGATTATCGAGCCAAATCTATCTTCGGGATCACATACACTTACTATTCAATCAAAAGGACTATTAGGTAATTTTAGAACAGATATTAAAAGCGTTTCTTTTAGTATCGAGCCACCTTTGTTTTTAAGACCGTTCTTTTACGTACCCCTTGGTGCATTATCATTGGGTTTATTAGTATTTGGTTTCATTTATTTCATCGGCATGAGTTTAAAATCGATATCGAGGGATGTTAAACGCGGCGAAGAACAGATACGGCAGATCCTTCAAGATCGTTCGTCTCCGGTCTTCGAAACCAAACATTTGAAAAAGAACGGGGATGAAATTGACATCCTGATCAACGCTTCGGTGATCGATTATGACGGACAACAAGCGATTCTCAGTTTGAACCGAGATATAACCGAGTTGAAGCAAGCAGAGGCAACGCTACGACTCCTTGCACAAACGGTCGCCTCGGCGCAAGATTGTGTATCAATCACAGATCTGGATGGTACGATCCTATTCGTGAACGATGCATTTGCCCAAACACACGGTTATACTCCCGAAGAACTTCATAGTAAAAATATCTCTATAATCCATTCACCTGCTACGCCCAACGAGATAGCCGATCAAATCCGCCTATCGACCTTGGAAGGCGGCTGGTACGGTGAAATTTCCCATCAGCGAAAAGATGGCACTGAATTCCCGGTTGAGTTATGGTCATCGGTTGTGTATGATGAACAAAATAAACCTGTCGCTATTGTTGGTGTAGCCCGGGATATTTCAGATCGTAGAAGATATGAGATAGACCGAGAGCGGTTAATACATGAGTTAAAGGAGGCACTCTCGGAAGTAAAAATGCTGACGGGCCTTCTCCCAATTTGTTCCAATTGTAAAAAAATTCGGGACGACGGAGGATACTGGACACAAGTAGAAACATACATCGCAAAACATACCGATGCGACCTTCACTCACGGTCTATGCCCCGACTGCATAAAAGAACTATTCCCCGATGTTTACAAAAGAATGAAAGAGAACGGTACCACATTTTGATATTAAATGAACGATATGAGAGACAAAGTTTTATTTAACTTGTTTATTTTAGATAATTCGATTAATTATCAAATAAACAAAACCTGTTACCCAACAATCGCTACATTATGCAAACGCAGTTACGGATTTTAATTCTTGAAGATATTCAAGTTGAGTTAGAGTTGTTGGAATACGGGCTGGATAAAGCTCAACTCAACTATCAATCGAGGTGTGTCTACACTCGGGAGGATTTTCTAAAAGCATTGAAAGTTTTTAATCCTCATATTATACTATCCGACTTTAATATGCCGCAATTCACCGAAATTGAGGCATTATCACTTGTAAAAAAACACTATCCTTTTCTTCCTTTCATAATAATTACAGGAACTTTAACGGAGGAGCGAGCGGTTGAGTTTATGAAAGCTGGTGCGGACGATTATATTATTAAAGATCATTTGAATAGAATTGTACCCGCTATTCATTCGGCGCTCGATAAAAAAAGAATCAAAGCCAAACGAGAAACGGTTATTGGTAAGATATGCCATCAATTTATATGTCCTGCAGAAAAAGACAATTGCCCCGTATCTGATCAACACTTAACCATCGATAAATCAGAACGTCAATTACTCAACATTAATAAAGAATCGATTCCTGTTCTCAAAACCGTAAACACCATACGTATCGGTGATAAAGAATTGCTTCTTGAAACAATTATCGACCTCACTGAGCGCAAGCGGGCTGAAAAGGCAATCAGAAAAAGTGAAGAAAAATATCGAGAAATCATTACATGGGCACCTATCGGTATATATCAATCAACACCCGATGGCAAATTCATTACAGTTAATAATAGCCTCGCAGGGATTTTAGAATACGATAATGTAGAAGAACTTTTTAAATGTAATTTAGGTACGGACATTTATTTCAATCAGGAGGAGTGGTAAAAGTTAATAAAAGAATATGATCGAAGTGGAATTGGATCCGTGAAAGACCTCGAGGTTCTGTGGAAAAAAAAGGATAGCTCTCCGATCTGGATATCACTCACAGCCCATGCGATAAAAAACGCAGACGGAAAGACTCTCTATTATGAAGGTTTTGTGAATGATATCACCGAGCGGCGGCGGGTGAAGGAAGCATTGCGTGAAAGCGAGGAAAGGTTCCGGAGTCTTTACGAAAATTCAACCATCGGAATATATCGCGCTACTCAGGACGGGAGAATTCTATTAGCGAATCCGGCACTCGTCCGAATGTTAGGTTTCGATTCCTTTGATGAATTGGTTCAAAGAAATTTAGAACAGCAAGGATTCGAAACGAAGTATTCGCGAAAAGAATTTCGTGAGTGCATCGAAAAGGAAAATGAAGTCAAAGGACTTGAATCCGCTTGGACACGAGCCAACGGTTCAGTGAGATCTGTTCGTGAAAGTGCAAAAGCTATAAAGAACGATGAAGGTAAGGTTTTATATTACGAAGGAACTGTCGAGGACGTGACCGAACGGAAACGTGCTGAGATAGCGTTACGCGAGGGTGAAGAACTTTACCGCACGTTGGCAAGCACATCGCCCGATAGCATCACAGCGATCGATCTCGAAGGGAAGATCATTTACACCTCCCCGCGTAGTCTTGAAATTTTCGGTTATTCCTCTAAGGAGGAAGTTTTGGGACGAAATCTCATGGACTGGATTTCACAAAATGATCAGCAAAGGGTCATTACGAACATGCAACAAGTCTACACGACCGGTATCCACCTGAATGAGGAGTACACACTTCTGAAGAAAGATGGCGGCAGCTTTATCGCGGAAGTTAACGCCGCGGTTATAAGTACAGCAGATGGCAAACCCAAAGGAATAGTTATTGTGATTCGTGATGTTATGGAAAAAAAGAATCTCGAGCAGCAACTTCTCCGAACCCAACGGTTAGAAAACATAGGCACGCTTGCCGGAGGCATTGCCCACGATTTGAATAATGTCCTCGCACCTATTCTTTTATCCATTGAGGTTCTTAAAAAAAGATATCCGGATGAAAAAGACAATAAAGTACTTCCCATGATTGAATCGAGCGCTAAGCGAGGGAAGGATATCATCAAACAGGTACTTACCTTTGCCAGAGGAGCAGAGGGACAGTATGTAACAATTCAGATGAAACATTTAATACGGGAAATGGAGAATATAATCAGGGAAACATTCCCGAGATCGATCAAGCTTGTACATGATATCCCTAACGATCTTTCTCCGATCTCCGGCGATGCAACCCAGCTTCATCAGGTTCTTCTCAATCTCTGTGTTAATGCACGAGATGCGATGCCCAGCGGTGGAACGCTTACAATATCTGCAGAAAATACACAGCTCGATGAAAGCTTTGCACGGATGCATAACGCCGCTGAACCGGGGAAGTACATACTTGTAAAAGTCGTTGATACGGGTGTGGGAATACCTAAAAATATTATTGATAAAATATTCGAGCCATTCTTCACGACAAAAGAAATCGGTAAAGGAACCGGGCTTGGTTTATCAACGGTACATTCAATAGTGAAGATGCATGGCGGCTTCGTTGATATTGAGAGTGCATTAGGCAAAGGAACAACTTTTAAAGTATATTTGCCCACAATTGAAATATCAGAATCTCTACCAGTTTTATCTGAAGAAACTCGGTTCCCCACCGCTAAGGGTGAAACTATTTTAATTGTTGATGACGAAGCTTCAATCCTGGATATTAACAAGCAAACATTAGAAACATACGGGTACAAAGTCTTTACAGCTTGCGATGGAATTGAAGCTATCGCTCTTTTTGTTCAAAAGAAAGATAATATAGATGTCGTATTAGCTATGTATGATAATGAAAAGGGAGAGAGTGAAATACGCAAGGGATTGAGAACACTAAAGGAATGTGGTTTCAATATGCCAAAAAAACATCTCTTCGTTAAAGAGCTTGGCTGTGACGATAAAACGTGGGTGGGATACCGTTACCTTTACTATTTTTCGTTACGGAAGAATAGTGTTGGTATAAATGGTAT
>JACQYX010000063.1 GCA_016207985.1 Ignavibacteriales bacterium
CGATAAACGATCTGATAATTTCCTCCACCCTACGACCCGGAATTCACGGACTTACAAAAGTTCTCTCAAATAAGTTCGCCAAGTACAACATCACCATCAACACGATTTGTCCGGGTAATATCCTAACAAATCGTCAAAAAGAATTGATGGAAGCACGATGTGCTAAACAAAAGATTTCTGTGAATAAATATTTGGCTCAGATAGTCAAGGATATTCCCGCCGGGCGTTTAGGTAAACCGGAGGAGATCGGTGATGTCATTGCTTTTCTCGCATCGGAAAAAGCCAGCTACATAAACGGTGTTAATTTACTTGTCGATGGCGGAATGGCAAGGGGAATTCATTAAGGTTAATAAAATGTACAGAAATTATCTAAAAATATTTCTTCCATTAATTATTTGTTTACTCCCATTGACCTCATGTAAACAAGCGACAGAGATTGCTGGTCACCCCACTGAGATATTTCCTCTGAAAGTTGGCAATCGGTGGATTTACCAAAAAAGAACGATAACTTTGAGCGATAGTATTGTTGCGTTATCCATCGATACAATGTCAATCACTCGGTCAGATACATTGCAAGGGCATGTTGTTTATTTCTTTAATAATTTGATCATTCCAATTTATTTCACAAGAGAAGTAGCTCTGTTCAATCAATATGATGGTCTTTATTTGGTAAGATGGTCGTGGTTAATAACAAAGCCTCCCCGTCCACCCGATATTGATAAAGTTTTAAAATATCCCACTTTTCTGAACGATACTTTATTATTTGAAGATCTAATAGTTCTGACTACCGCTACGAGTACAAAATTCGAAACTGAAACCAAGAGCTATTACTGTACTCAATACGATTTTTATTCTGACACATCGAAAATAATGACAATACTGATGGCTCCTGGATACGGCATAATTCAGTGCTCCTACCAAGATGGCAATCTAAAAAATTCATTCTTATTAAAATCAACCACATTAAAATAATAAGTTATTCAATTTATGTCTCTTTTATATCTAAATATGTTATTGCCATTGCTTGTCTTTTACTCTTCTAGTCTTATTGCTGAGAATACCAATTACGATCGTTTCAATGTCTATAATATCAATCATTATAATCTTCGGATTAATTTCGACCTTGAACGGAAATCATTTAATGGTAATGTGGAAGTTACAGCCGAAATTCAACAAACTACGAACGAATTCACCCTTCACGCATCTAATGCGACCCTCACCATCGACTCAGTCTTTTATTTTCAACATACACTCAACTTTCAACATAAATCCGATCTATTAACAATCCTGTTAACTTCCATCCTCAATCCTCCATCTTCCATCAAATTAACAATTTTCTATCACGGTACATCCGATTTCAAGGGTGATTTCGAAGATGGCGGTGTTTATTTCAGTGCAAACGATAGAGTAGCAACTTCGAGTGAGCCCAAGTTTGCACGTAAATGGTTTCCATGTAAAGATGTTCCATCAGATAAAGCGACTGCGAGCATCGCAATTACTGTCCCGGATAGTCTGATAGCAGTCTCGACTGGCTTGCTTATGAAAACCGAACACAAGAATGGAAGTGTAACCTACCACTGGAACACAAAATATCCGATAGCGACTTATCTTATCTCTGTTGCTGCCGCCCCATATAAAAAATTTTCAGAAGATTATAAATCGATCTCCTGGAAACAAATGAAAATAAATTATTATGTTTTCCCTGAAGACTCAATCAAAGCAAGAACCGACTTTATCAACACAACCAAAATATTATCCTTCTTCGAACAAATATTCGGTGAGTATCCATTCATTGAAGAAAAATTCGGTTTTGCAGAGGTCGATGGTGAGATGACGATGGAAAATCAAACGATACCGAGCATCCAGCAAAACATGTTTACTGGAGATAGACAATACGAGTTAACTCTTGCTCATGAAACAGCTCATCAATGGTTCGGTAACATGATTACACCTGCCGATTGGAAACACACCTGGCTGAACGAGGGATTTGCTACCTATTCAGAAGCCCTTTATCTTGAACATCGCAAAGGTGCGGAGGCGTATCAAAAATACATCAACAGTATGATATCGATGCCTGAAGGAACGTATGCAGGTTCTGTTATAGGTCAAAGCGATACCGCCTTTTGGGATTCATTCTCCCCACGGCAATATTATAAAGGAGCGATTGTCTTGCATATGCTCAGAAGAATGTTGGGTGATAGTGTTTTCTTTAAATGTTTAAGAAATTATTCTTCAAATTCTGAATACCGCTATAGTAATGTTCGTACGGAAGATTTTGTTAAGGTTTGCGAAGATGTTTACGGACAGAATCTCCAATGGTTTTTCGATCAATGGATATATACCGCAACTGACTCAATCGACCGTCCAATGCTTGAATATGATTGGACGTATTCCTCTGAAAATAATTCGTATCAATTGGAGCTTACTATCGAGCAACAAAATAAAAATCCGGTTTACCGATTACCGCTCGATGTGAGTGTCAAGACGTTAGACTCATTACAATCGTTTACAATTTTAGACAGTCTAACGACACAAACCTTCCGACTTACTGTAAATAGTAAACCCCAGACAATAACGATCGATGGAGACAATAAAATATTTAAAATGCTCAAGAAAAAAAGAGATTAATTTCTTTTAACTGTTCAGATTTTTTAGTAACTTGAATTTGAGCTAACACTTTGATATATTTTTTACACACTATTATTTCACCTTTGGAGCAACAATAATGATAAAGAAAATAACTATACTCTGCGGATTAACGCTTTTAATGATTTGCAGTTTATTTTCTCAGCCAAAGATACAGGTAATACCCGGGACAACGTTGGACCTGAATGATCTGTACAAAGGTCAAAAACGATTCAGGGCAGCTATCCATCATATTCGATTCACAGAATCAACCCGGAAAAGTTTCTAAGCAGGTATACATTTCATCGAACGATTCGACAACACCGAAGGTGACGATTCAATTCACTGCCAATGTTATTGATATTCTAAAACTGAATCCGGCAAATTTTGTATTCGATAAAGCAAAGGTCGACTCGGTATATACAAAAACTCTAACAATCAGTAATCCTTCAAAAGAGCGTGCAATCAATATTCTTTCTGCGGAAGCAAAATTCGAAAACTTAAAAATCACACTCTTGAAAAACTCGCTGATGCCGGGCGAAGACACACAGCTTCAGGCGGTATTCACGGCAACCAAAGCCGGTACTGCGCAAGGTTTTATCGAGCTAATCACCGACCATCCACTCCAGAAAAAATTCGAGATTAAAGTATTCTCATGGGTAAATAGGAAATAGGTGAAGAATGTCGAAAATAATCAAGTCCTTAATATTGATGCTGGTCATCTTCCCCAGTTTACTTTACTGTCAGCCAAAATATTTACTCGTCGGAGGAACACATCTTGATCTCGGTGATGTCCCGAATTTTATTCCCTCAAAACGTACTCTCACGATAAAGAATGTCGGTACGGATACACTCATAATCACAGATGTTGGTTCAACATGTGGATGTACAGCAACATTGTTATCGCAAGATCACATAGCACCGAACGACAGCGGAACACTTTCCATCACATTCGACGCGAAACGCTTCGAAGGAAAAGTTGAAAAACGAATATCGATGCGAACCAACGATACGGCACATATCAGGGTGGAAATTAAAATCATTGCTAATGTTATCAAGCTGCTCGAAATCGAGCCTGAATACATTTTCTTTAAAGCAGTAAAAGATTCTGCGACTGCTCAAACTCTGACAATAAAGAACGTATCGCCTCAAACGATAAGTATTCTCTCTTACAACACAGCATCGGATTACGTTGCGATGAAATTATCATCGGACGACATAAAACCGGGTGAGGCAGCAACACTGACAGTCGAATGCGCACCGAAGTCAAGCGGCACATTCAACGGAAACATTGAAATCAAAACCGACCACGAGAAGGCATCACAGTTAAGTATACGATTCTTCGGATGGGCGAAGGACAAATAGAAAAGTAGCTGATCTAATCAGATCGGAAAAGATTTTATCTCAGCCATTAGAGACATGCACGGCAATCTGACCATATCCGACGGCGGATACACTGATATACACGTTGAGGGAAAGATTCATCTAATGATTTAGGAGCCTTTCATTTCATTTTCCGACAAATAACCTTTCCTATTCACTCAAATTATCCGTTTTCAGGTATCAATCCCGGCGGTACTAAAAAGACCAATTTATCAGTTTCGAAATCTTGCTTTGTTTCATTCAATTTTGTATCATACCGACACTAAAAATCCGGGCTAAACTCACAATCAATCAAAAATAACCACACCATCGAAAGGAGATTTTAACAATGAAGCTCTGGCATTTTTTCCTTTTCATCCTCATAACGATAAGTACTTTCGTATATCTGCAAGCACAAGAACTGAACGCCCCTCTTCCAATCGATCCGAATGTAACCATAGGGAAATTAGACAATGGCATCACATACTACATCCGCACAAACAAGAAACCTGAGAATCGTGCCGAGCTGCGGCTCGCCGTCAATGCCGGTTCTGTATTGGAAGATGACGACCAACTTGGACTTGCACATCTGTGCGAGCATATGGCATTCAACGGCACAAAGAATTTCAAGAAACAGGAATTAGTAGATTACCTTGAATCAATCGGAATGCGCTTCGGTCCGGAGTTGAATGCTTATACAAGTTTCGATGAAACAGTTTACATGCTTACAATTCCAACAGATAAAGATTCCATCGTTCAAAAAGCGTTTCAGGTTCTTGAAGACTGGGCACACAATGTGAGTTATGATCCGGTTGAAATCGACAAAGAGCGTGGTGTTGTAATAGAAGAATGGCGTCTCGGCAGAGGTGCTGAAATGCGGATGTTCGATAAGCAGTTACCAATCCTTTTTAAGAATTCTAGATATGCCGATCGCCTGACCATTGGCAAGAAGGAAATCTTAGAATCGTTTCCACATGAGCGACTGATTCAATATTTCAAGGATTGGTATCGTCCTGACCTGATGGCTGTTGTTGCGGTCGGTGATTTTGATAAAGTTAAAATAGAAAAATTAATCAAAGATCATTTCTCAAACATTGCTGTAAAACCGGATGGAAGACCTCGTACACTATTCCCCGTTCCCGATCATCAGGAACCGCTATTCGCAATTGCATCCGATCCCGAGGCAACAGCATCTCGTGTAGGTATATACTACAAACACCCGAAAGTTTGGGAACGAACCAACAACGATTATCGGAAGAAGATCGTCGAGTCGCTCTACAACGGAATGCTCAACAATAGATTCCGAGAACTTACCATTCAAGCCGATCCTCCCTTCTTAGGTGCTGGTTCATGGAGCGGAAGCTGGGCACGGTCGAAGGATATGTACGCTTTACAGGCGACCGTGAAAGACAACGGCATCGAGCGTGGGCTGAATGCTCTGCTAACAGAGGCAGCACGCGTCGATAAGTACGGATTCACACAGACAGAACTCGACCGCCAGAAGAACGATATGATGCGGTCGATGGAACGAGCATATAACGAGCGGGAGAAAACTGAATCACGAACACTTGTCGGTCAATACGTGTACAATTTCCTTGATGAAGAACCAATACCGGGTATCGAGAACGAGTACGAGTTGTACAAGCAATACCTCCCTAACATTACACTGGAAGAAGTGAACAAACTTGTAAGCGAGCGAATCACTGAAACAAACCGAGTCATCATGGTGAATAGTCCTGAAAAATCAAGTGTGAAGATTCCGACAGAAGCCGAACTGACGAGCGTATTCGAAGCCGTGGAGAGGAAAGACATCACTGCATACGAAGACAAGATTGCCAATCAACCGCTCATTGCAAACACACCAACACCCGCTTCG
>JACQYX010000064.1 GCA_016207985.1 Ignavibacteriales bacterium
AAGCGAGATCGTAATCTTGTCAACTCTCCCTCCTCAGCAATAGGGCGATAGCGATATAAGTAATCGCCGACTACTAAATTTAAAACTGAATCGCCTAAAAATTCAAGCCGCTCGTTGGAAACATTGGTAACTTTTCTACTCATCTGTATGTACGAACGGTGAGATAGGGCTTCCATGAATAGCTGCCGGTTTTTGATAGAACACTGAAGAACGGTTTCAAGTTTTTGGAAATCAATTTCAGTGAATTGATCACTTTTACATGCGCCAACGAGCTTACTGAGTGAATCAAGAAATCGGCGCAAAGTTACCATAAATTATAATATTTAATTATCCTGAATCTTTGAAAATAACAGAGATGCATTATGACCACCGAATCCAAAAGTGTTGCTGATCGCAGCATTGACGTCTTTGGGTATCGGTTTATTGGGCACATAATTCAAGTCACACTCCGGATCTGGAAATTCATAATTGATTGTAGGCGGAAGCATATTATATTTCATCGCCAAGATTGTTATAATTGCTTCGATGGCACCGGCTGCACCGAGCAAATGCCCGGTCATCGATTTAGTCGAGCTGATGTGAAGTTTCTGTGCATGATCACCAAAAACTGTTTTGATCGCTTGAGTCTCCGTCTTATCATTATAGGGAGTTGATGTGCCGTGTGCATTGATGTATTCGATATCTTCAGGGGTAAGACCGGCATCCTTGAGACACAACCTCATCGAGCGAACCGCCCCTTCCCCTCCGGGTGCCGGAGCAGTGATGTGATGTGCATCGGCTGTCAGTCCAATACCTGATAGTTCTGCATAAATCCTTGCACCACGTTTCAATGCATGGTGCAGTTCTTCGAGTATTAAAACACCCCCACCTTCGCCCATAACGAATCCGTCGCGCTGTGCATCGAACGGACGGCTCGCTTTTTCGGGAGCGTCATTTCTGATCGAAAGCGCCTTCATAGCGTTGAAGCCGCCTATTCCCATCGGTGTAATCGCTGCTTCCGAACCACCGGTAACCATTACATCGGCATCACCTCGTTGAATGAGCATATAGGCATCGGAGCACGAAGAACGGACTGATACGATGTGGTCCGCCTGCCTCATAATAATTTTGCATCTGTTGATGCCATGTCAGCATTCCACCGATTCCCGAGCCGAACACGACACCGATTCGATCATGATCTACTACATCCAGGTTTAACTCAGAATCCTTCAATGCCATAGATGCTGAAGCCATTCCATATTGTGTGAACGGATCCATTCGGTTAGCTTCTTTTTTTTCTAGAAAGTTGAGCGGATTGAATCCTTTCAGCTCTGCTGCGATTTTAGTGTCGTATTTACTCGCATCGAAATAAGTAATATTAGCGACGCCACTTTTCCCACTGATAGCATTTTGCCAAAATTCAGCAACGTCCAATCCGATCGGTGTAACCGCACCGATTCCGGTTACGACTACCCGACGCCGATTTCCATCTTTAATATTCATAGGCACTCCATAAAACTCTCCATGATCCGGTTAATATACCCAAAGCTATGGTTTGAGATTGAATGGATAGATTTACTTCGTCTTGGATGAGAGATAATTGATTGCATCTCCGACAGTGGAAATCTTCTCAGCATCTTCATCCGGGATTTGAAGGTTGAATGCCTTCTCGAATTCCATCACCAATTCGACTGTATCGAGAGAATCAGCTCCCAAGTCGTTTGTGAACGAGGCTGTCGGTGTAACCTGCGAAGCTTCCACCCCGAGCTTGTTCATAATGATCTCTTTCACCTTTGCTTCTATATCTGCCATGATATTTACTCCTTATGTTGTTAAGCATATCTATATTAATTAATAAATTAAAAAATTATTTTCTTATCGCATAAACATACCGCCGTCAATACCGATTATCTGTCCGGTAATATAACCTGATTCCTCAGAAGATAAAAACAGAACGGCATTTGCGACATCGTTTGGTGTACCGAACCGATTTAACGGAATAGCTTTAATATAACTCTCTTTTACTTTATCCTGCAATTTTTCGGTCATAGAGGTTTCGATGAACCCCGGAGCGACAGCGTTACAGGTAATATTACGAGATGCAAATTCTTTTGCAACCGATTTTGTTAAGGAAATAAGACCGCCTTTCGAGGCAGCATAATTTGCCTGTCCTGCATTTCCCATCAAACCGACGACGGAAGAAACCTTAACGATTCTGCCATATCGCTGCTTCATCATTACATGGGTGACAGCTTTTGTCAATAAAAATGGTCCTTTCAGATTAACGGATAGGACTAAATCCCAATCTTTTTCATCCATACGCATCATGAGGTTGTCGCGTGTTACGCCAGCGTTATTTACTAAGATATCAATCGTCGAAAATATTTCCATCGTCTTTTTTACCAAGTTATCAATGTCGTTTACATCTGAAACGTTGCATTTTACTCCAAGTGCTTTTGCACCCAACGACTCGACATCTTTTTTTGTCTGATTGACACCTTCTTCGTTCATATCAGCTATGACTACATTAGCTCCGTTGGATGCGAGTCCCATAACAATCGCTTTTCCGATTCCTTGCGCTCCACCCGTTACAACTGCGACTCTATTTTTAATATTCTACATGGCTACTTTGCCCCATTATATTTCTTAACATCTTCAAATTTTTCAATTCCTCGAACAGCAACATTACTATTAGTTCGCTTTACCAATCCCTGAAGAACTTTCCCTGGTCCAATCTCAACAAATGTAGCTGTACCATCGGCAACCATTTGATTTATCGACTGTTCCCACAATACAGGATTGGTTAGCTGCTCACTAAGCAATGTACGAATTTCTTCTGCTTTTTGCACTGGTTTACCTGTAACGTTCGCATAAACAGGAATTTTTGCATCCCGAATCATTGTTTCTGCGAGAGCGGCTTGTAAACCTTCATGAGCACTTTTCATTAGTGGAGAATGAAATGCACCGCTTACGATTAATTCCTTTGCCATCTTCGCACCACTATCTTTTGCAAATTCCAATGCTTTTTGAACACCTTCGACCGAGCCGCTAACGACAATTTGCCCTGGTGAATTGAAATTTGCACACTGAACAATACCGGCACTGCCCGCACGGTTACAAATATCGATCACAACCTCAGGATTGAGTCCGACAATCGCAGCCATCGTTCCCTTTTCTTTTTCCCCAGCGTGTTGCATCAGCGAGCCGCGTAATCGAACGAGTTTCAATCCATCTTCAAACGTCAGAGCACCTGCAACAACGAGTGCAGTGTATTCACCAAGCGAATGTCCCGCAACCATAGCAGCTTCGATACTGTTCATTAATTTCGTCAATACCATGCTGTGCAAGAATATTGCCGGCTGTGTGTTTACTGTTTGTTTCAATATATCTTCAGGTCCATCGAAACAAATCTTACTCAACGATACACTTAAAATATCATCGGCTTTCTTAAAGAACTCACGGGCGATAGAACTCTTCTCGTATAAATCTTTTCCCATACCAACATATTGTGATCCCTGACCTGGAAATATGTAAGCACAAATAGTCATTATTTTTGGGGAGGATCAATTGACCATTTTACTAAGATTGCACCCCAGGTATAACCAGCACCGAAGCTGGAGAGCACGAGAGTACTACCTCGTTTTAATTTACCGGCTTGCCACCATTCCGATAGGCAGAGAGGTATCGTTGCGGCTGTTGTATTACCGTATCTATCGATGTTGATCATAACTTTGGATTGATCGAGTCCCATCCGTTCGCGGCAGGCATCGATGATCCGCAAATTCGCCTGATGTGGCACGAGATAATCAACATCGTCACTTTTCAGATTGTTCCTTTGCATAATTTCAGCAGATACATCTGCCATTCCGATAACGGCAACTTTGAAAACTGCTTTGCCGTCCTGATAAATGTAATGCCACTTCTTATTCACGGTTTCATGTGTAGGTGGGTTCAAGCTTCCGCCGCCTTTCATATGAAGATATTTTTCTCATGAGCCATCACAATAA
>JACQYX010000065.1 GCA_016207985.1 Ignavibacteriales bacterium
AAAATCGATATAATCGATCGAAGATCCGATTGTCAGATTAGAAGTGACTCCCCATTGAACGTTCGCTGTCGATGAATAACGTTTTAGGGTGTATTTGGTTTTTCCCCCAACAATCGAATACTCTGCGGTACCCGGGGGGATGAGTGTATAGGGAACATTCATCCGATATCGTTCAGATTCTTGAAATCCCCATGGATCATAAGATTTAATATCCAATATTCCCTGTCCATAATAAATCGGGACGTTGAAGTAATACTTCCCGCTTGTATCGGTCTTCGAATATTCGTAATCGGCTTGAGTGTTTTTCAGCTCAACGTCTATGTTAGGATTGAAATAACCGTCATAATCTTCATAGCCGAAAAGATACCGTTGTTGGAATGGACGATTGGTGATCTCTACTCCACGAACTAATCGTGATTCAATCCCTCCTGTAGTAACATCACCGATGGTAATTTGCCGGATTAAGGGCTGCTCAAAAATTGGTACCCTCCATTGGGTTCTAAATTGTTGAAACGGTTTACGTTCTCGTTCGATGCCATATAACCGCATGTACAAATCCCCTCCCAGCAATCCGCTCCCGAAGTTAAGATTATAATGATGGGATGGAGTTCGTCTCTTCGAATATCTGTTGAATACATTCCAGCTGAGGCGGCCACCGTCATAAATTGAAAAAGTGCGCTCTAATGTTACATCGGGTTGGGGTAGAACTATCTTCCTCGCTTCTATGTGTTCAATTCTTTTTTGCCGTTCAACATATTTAACTTTCGGTAAATCCGCAACTCGCGATAATTCTATTACCAAACGTCTCTTATTATATCTAAACTCTAATTCAAAAAAATTTTTAATAAATTCCATACGGAGAAATAATTCCCCGTCTTCGATAAGGTAATCGAAGGATGTGAGCTGTACTCTTATTTTTTTTAACCTCGCCTCAAGCGCCGAGCAATTTATTTCATAAGGTGCACTTGTAGTTTTATAGAAACCTTCTATTTTCAATTCTTCCGGACTATATGAATTTTTAATCCCAATGAATGAAAGAACAGTTATTGCAGGCAGGTATAACGTTGTATCTACGACTATGACTTCGATACCTGTATTACCGATACCCGCAACCCGTAACTCGACAGGAATTCTTTCCTTTACACCTGTCTGTGCAAATAGAGAACAAAAGCTCAATGAAAGAAAAAAAATCAGTAATTTTTTACACTTCACAGTAATTCCTCCCTAAGGAATTTCGAAATTACTTAAGAAACGTACTGGTGTTGCAGGTATTAAATTTTTAGCCACGACATCACGTCGCTTTGTTTGTATCTCAACCTCGGCTGAATATTTCCCGGCGGGTAAATCCGTTATCTTAATTTTATCTCGCAAAACATACGTATTGAACACAACGATATTTTTGGAATTCGATTTAACGACTTTATTATCCTTATCTTTTATCCGAATCGTCTGCATTCCATTGAATGCGGCATTGCCTGTACGATGTAGAACGACGTTATAGAGTACATCGTCATTATTCTTCGATATAGAAAAATCCCTTGCATCGAGACCGGAGAATACTTTACCGTTACGATAATAAATCGGTAAGCCGACTTCATTGGCAATCGCCATACCGCCTCTGAATGTATTTTGTTGAGCCGCAGTCTGTACCTGTCTCCGTGGTGTCTCTTTTATTATTATACGCGCCCAGTACTCACCATCGAGTAATGCAGGCGGTGGAGATGCGACAACGCGAATCGTTTGAATCTCTTGGCCCCCTAAAACAAACCTCAACGGGTAGGGCTTTATCCATTGTGCGGCCGATGTTGCCTCTGCCGATGCAGAATCTACGAATATATCTAACTTACCTGTATCGTTCGTAGTTATATAACTGTACACGATTCTGACTGAAACCTCGATCTCTCCATCGCCAAGATTCCTGACAGTTATTGGAATCATTTTTTTTGTTCCATCAAAATAAATTTGTTTCGGAATAACGCTGATACCGCAGAGTAGAATAGAGTGAAAAAGAAGAGTAGCAAAAAGAAATTTGAAAAGATATTTATCGACTTTGATCATTATACAAGGTTCCGATCCTTATAAAAATTTAATAAAAAGGTAGCTTGCAACCAAACTACAAGCTACCTCTGAAAAAAGGTCCAAGACAAGAATAGTCAGTTTTTCTTCATTTTGAAAGAAAACAGACCATTATTTATATTGGGCAGTAATGACGCCTTCACCTTCCCAAGCACCGCCGGCATATGCCATCTTAGGAATGCAGGTATTGAATCCAATCCAAATTTCGGTTTCGCCGCCATCATCTAATAGAATAGCGATGGGTCCCGAAGTTGGGTTGAAGAAGAAAATATCATCACTGCTGGTATTATGCCAGCAAGCAGATGTTCCGGTATAATTGAGTTCCAATCGTCCGGGTTCGCCTAATAGTATGGTAGGCATTGAACAACTGACGATGATATCTCCGAATGGATCACCTGCGATGACTGCTGCAGTGATTGCAACTTCTTCATCGTTAGTGATCGGTACAAGACCGTTGTAAGATGTCACTCCTAATGGATCTGGTGTGATTTCATAACAGACGCCAGCGTATGCCGGATCGAGAGTTACATCACCAGCTTCCACAGTTAAACCAGTACCAACAGCAGCAACAGCGTACACATATGGTGCCTGGTTTTGCGCCATGGCTGTGATAGAAACCAATAACACAGCAACTACTAAGAACATGAATTTTTTCATGTTATAACTCCTTTAAAATAGTTAATTAATTGGTGGATTAGAGAATTAGTTATTTAGTTTATTTAGTTTATTTAATTTAAAATTCTTCATATTAGACCTTCAAGGTCTTATAGACCTTGAAGGTCTTGATATATTAATTTACTTCAACAACATCATCTTCATGATCTGCTGTAACTCACCGTCGTTTACAACCAAGCGGTAGTAATAAACACCGGATGCAAAGCTCGATGCATCGAATTCTATTTCATTGTTTCCTTCATAGAATTCCTGCTGATCGACGATTGTTGCAACTTCCTGTCCGAGCAGGTTGAAAACCTTCAACGTTACAATTGCATCATCCGATAGATCGAATGAAATCATTGTTGTCGGGTTGAAGGGGTTCGGATAGTTCTGGTGCAATTTGAATTCAATAGGTGATGTTTCTTTATACGTGAAGCCAGGTCCCACTAATGGTTCTGGTATTGATAACGATTCACGATAAAGTAAACTAACTTCAGCCAAATACTTTGATGGTTTTACGAAAGTTTTTACACCAAAGCTGGTTGTATCGAATGGACCTGAAAATTCATTATTAATAGCTATGATTGCATTATGCAATTGTGCAGCCGATGCCCCTTCGGGTAATCCCTGACAAGACAAATAGCGGTCACCCCACATAGCGAATGAATCTACAAAAACATCAAAGAATGATTCAGGATCACCTCCTTGTCCGGCATATTTCAAACTACCGAAGCCAGCGCTCGTGTTTACACCTGCCTCGCTGATACCAATGTTGAATTTCAATGCTAACAAGTCACCAATGAATTCGTTAGGTTGATTGGCTTTAGTCGGTGGTAATGATTTATAAGCTTTTATAATTTCCTTACCCTTCATATCTGTATCAAGACAACGCTCACCTCCAGAACCATGAAGCACACCTTTCGCATTCGCTGTTTTTGTCACATCTTTCCATTTTGGATGATACACATATTTATATATTGGTTTACCCTTTTCAGTAGTTCCAAGTTGATAGGTAAGACCAAGTGTCAAACCATTTCCCGTACCCCATGGTGGACCCATTGTTGCGTAGGTCTCTTCACCGACGTTGTTCCAGTTCGGCATTTTAAGATGTAAACGACTGGTTGTACCGTATGGATTTACAGGTCCAGCTTTTGTCGGTTTCCACTTTTCGGGTGGTACTGCAGGAATCCACCAGTACGTTTTGGCAACCAATTCTTTACCTTTGTTACCAACTGCGAACATTGTTACTGTAGTTGGATTTGGTAAAGTATCTGTGGGATTTGTGAATTCAAATGTCCACTTTTTCTTCTTGCCATCTGCATTTGTCATCTTATCGAACGGACTTAATTGAGTGATATCGACCGCTTGGCTGAATTCAACATACAGTGCATCAATACCATTTGATGAATTTGTAAAGTGAAATTCACCTTCACTTGCATAGTTCTTCCGTTTTTCTGCTTTACCTTTACCTTTGCTATCATGTGCAAGGGCTAAAGAATCGTAAGTTGCAGTTAAATAACCAACCCCGTCGCCTTTAACGATCATGATGTATTGTTCGTACTCGGAGAATGTATGATATGTATAGCTGGTTTGCTCCGTCATATCACACAACTCGGTACCGTTACCATCGATTAATCTCCAGAAACCGCCGTAAACACTTCCCATATCCGCTTGCCATGAGAATGTTACCTCTTCACCGTTCGGATCGGAGACAAATTGGAATTTGAATGTATCCAATTGGGTTTCACGTACTTGTTTATGATAATTAATCTTTGAACCGGTTCCACCTAATGTATCCCATCGCGGCATCGACCAGCAACGGAAGTCGAATGTCGGTGGAAGGGGTGGTAACTCATATTCACCGAGAGTAGCATCAATATGTCCGGTGGCATCGGGATGAATGCCAATCGTCACCGAATCGTTACCGACGCCATCGGTAGCGTAAATCTTTACACTCTGCTGAGCTTGTACTGCCGATAGTCCGACTATCAGAAGACACAGACCCATAAAGAGCAGTAACTTTTTAAATTTGTTCATATCAACCTCGCTGTTTATGTGGATGATGAAATTCTAAATTAATTTTCTTATTCATTGCGTTATAAAAAGATATATTGAGCGAAGTCCCGCTCCATTGCGGAACGGGACTTCAATTATACTTTACTTCATCAACATAATCTTTTGGACTGCGGAGAAGTTATCGGCATTCATTCGGATGAAGTAGATACCTGTCGGAACAACCTGATTATGTGAATCTGTTCCGTTCCACTCCATCTCGTACGATCCGGCTAACTGCTCGCCCGTCATCAATGTACATCGTACACTACTACTTCTACACTCGATATCTTCGGTACATCGACTGTGAAGTGTGTCGAGGGGTTGAACGGATTCGGATAGTTCTGACCAAGTGCGAACTTCTTCGGCACGCTCACGTCGCTGCCAAGTGCGATACCGAGTCCGGCAGCATTCTTTATCTTTACACTGCCGCTGCCTTCCAATACCGCAAGCATCTTACTGCCGCTTACAAGCGTTAGCTTACGCTCTGCAGGCTTCGATATCTCCCATCGTACCGTGATCGGATATGCTTCCGTCCCGATACTGATAGGATATTCGTACTTCGCACCCGCCTCTAACTTCGACGGAGACGTCGCTACCATACCCTGGCTGTTCTTGAATCGAGCGTCAAATTCCGGCGCTGCCGGCGGCCATTCCCCTGCATCTAATCCGGCTGCACTTACTAACTCATCTGCTCCAATGTACAGCGTCTGATATCGTCCGTACTTATCTTGTATCGTTACTTTGTTGATCTCTGAATAATCGGCTTCTGCTATCTTAGGCAGCTCTTCCGGTGACGCCGTCATTGTCAGCGTACCTGCCTGATTTGTCTTCACCCAGTAGCCGCGTCCCGGCGTTAGTGTCGTTACTGTCTTGTAGGTACCTTCATATTTGTAATACGACCCTACTGTTAATCCAGGACTCTTCACTATGTCTGCTGTAGCTATCGGCTTCGACATCGTGCCAATCATATTCCATCCAGAACTTACGTTGATTACTAAGCTTGTCTTCTGTAATCCGGGCGCTCCTGCGTAGGCATATGTACCGTACTTAAGCCAGTAGCCTGGACCGTTCTCTAACGTCGGCGCTATTACATACGATCCCTGATACTTGAATGCCTCTGATACTGCATCGGGATAGACCGAGCTCTTGCTCCAGTCGCCTTGTCGATCGTTCGCAACTGATAACATGTTCCATCCTGCTGATATGTACACCGGCGCTCCAGGATAAAACTTGATGCACCAGTCGTTCCTCGGCTTCGACTCGTATGGATAGATATTCCGGTTTACAAATACAAATCCCGGATCAACAGTGCCGCCACCTGTGGTTAAGTAGGTGGAATCTGCCTGCATTCCTAACAATGCCACTGAATCTAATCCGCGTGTTCCTACATTATCATATTGATATTCAATCGTCCCGTCACAATGATTCAAGATTATTCGGAATGTAGTTATATCGTTCAGCGGGTCTCCGGTTTCTTGATCAAACGTCCCTACCGAATCCCACTCTACGATGAATTTGCAAGCATTGCCGTCGTTACCGTACATAATCTTACCAAATTGTGCTGCACCCGCCCCGGTATCGGCAAGTATCATATCTGCCCAGAATCCTGCGATAAAATTAGGCGGCATTCTTGTCGGGTAATTTGTGTCGGCTCTATAATGATGCTGCAGCATCGGGAAATCCCAATATATAGTCGCATAACCGGCTGAGTTTACGTCTATTGTGTCGGTTGCGCTCTTCGAGAGTGCTATCGCTCCGTTGATGCCTACCCAGGCATATCGGACTGTGTCGCCGAAGAACTGCATATCTCCACCAATATCGTACCATCCTGCTGTACCATCGTCACGATAGGCTGGTGGATTACCAGGATTGAATAACTTCGAGGTGTCGATTACTGTACCGCTCCCGCTGATGTTCAGATGTGTACAGGCATAGTTCGTATCGACACGGTAAAAATTATTCTTCAAGGTTACGATTTTGTATCCACGGCTCGGTCCAAGCTGCTGCATCCCTCGAAGGTCCGTTGCAACGACACGATAATTGACTGTTGTGCCCGCCGGTTGTCCGGGGATCTCGCCCGGATACAGATAGCCTTCACCCGTGGGGCTCATCGATATATCAGCCTGGTCTACGAATGTCTCGCTTCCCGCTATGGTTGTGGCTTTAGACCATCGGATTATCGCTGTTGCCACGCCCGCTCTGAGTAATGATTCAGGATCGCAGTCCCATATCTCATAGGTTATTATTTGATTTGCGGTGGAAAATGTATTGTGTGGTTCCCCACCTTCAACACTATTGATTATCGGTGGTACGTTCGTTGTTACTGTCATCGAGTACCAAATATTTATTGCTGCCACACCAAGGGTGTCGTCAGAATTAAAATTACCGCGAGCAACCCATCCACGCTTAACGTTTTCTCTTTTATCACCAGCGCAATTCGATGGTCCGGAATCATGTTCGTAAAATTTCCAATTACGTGATGGATAATTCTCATCACTTGTTGTTGTTATTCCTCCATCCCAAGACGCAAAGCCCGTCGGTAAATCATTCACTTTGTGTTCATTATCCGAATGTATCCTGAAAGAGACAAAAAACACATCATCTTTTATTATATTCGGTGATAGACCAGTACCCTCAATATTAGCTTGATTGAGTCCGGGTCTATGTGTTATACCTAATCCAACTCCTTGTCCGAACAGTTCTAAACCAAATGGTGGACGAGTATCAGGTAAACTATTGTTTGTATCCCGGATTGTTGAATACCATGTTGTATCTTCGGTCGGACTCAGGTCGTCTATAAATGCACCTACGCCATTATCAGCATCGTTGGTGGTTTTCCAGTAACCCCAACTCTGACATGGCGGTGGAAACGGACCCGGTCTGATTCCCGGACCATAGTTGGGTCCGATAAAAGATTCATGAATTCGAACATACACCAAAGAGTCTTTTGCTCCAATCTCAGACCAATTGTTATACCAAAATACTGTATCGATCGTACCGCTTGCTTTTGCAACAAACCATTGTCCCATAACATCTTTATGATATCCGACATGGGCAATCGTAGCATCATACACATTGACTGGAAAACCAAAATTGAATTCGTTGGTACATTCACCAGAAATGCTCGAAGGTGCTCGACGCATCAATTTTTCAGCTGCTGTTTTGATGCTGACACCTTTTTTGATACGAATAACATCACCATTCGGTGAGACAAGAACTCGCTGCTGGGCAAAAGCAAATTGCCCGAACAACAACAAAAAGAGTATCATTTTTTTCATAACTAATCCTTTAGAATTATTGAATAATCCTCCTATTATTATTGATTATCGCATTTTCTTTTGAGAAAGTCAATTATCACCGTAACTACTTGAATAATCAACGAATTACACGGGGAAATATTTTGATGTTATCGACTGATAATCTTTACTGTTATAGGTTGTGAATAATAGCTTCTGCCATTTGAGTTGTGGTTACGGGATTTTTTGGATCGATATCTTTTGTAACGAATTGCCTATCCTTGATCGTTTTTTTAACTGCATTTTCGATTCGATTAGCTGCATCTAATTCCCCAATGTGTCTCATCATCAATGCGGTGGCAAGGATGAGTGCACTAGGATTGGCGATCTTTTTCCCTGCGATATCCGGTGCACTGCCATGGACAGCTTCAAACATTGCAACATCTTTTCCGATATTTGCACTTGGTGCAACACCTAATCCACCTACCAATCCCGAACAGAGATCGGATAGAATATCACCGAATAAATTTGTTGTTACAATGACATCGAATTGGTGTGGATTCATTACTAACTGCATACTGACTGCGTCGATGATTTTATCGTTGGTTTCTATTTCGGGATATTCTTTAGATATTTGTTGTCCAACCTCCAAGAAAAGTCCACCCGTATATTTTAAAATATTAGCTTTGTGAACGATTGTTATTTTTTTTCGCCCATGTATTCGCGCATACTCATATGCGTAGAGTAAAATTCTTTCGGAACCAAAACGTGTCACAATTCCGATTGTCTCCGCGGCGCTTTTAATGGTATCGATGTAATGCTCGATGCCGGAATAAAATTCCTCTGTATTCTCACGGAAGATTATCAGATCAACATCATGCCAGATTGATTGAATACCTTCGAAAGATTTGACTGGCCGAAAATTAACATATAGATCGAATTCTTTTCTAAGTGCGACATTAACGCTTCTAAAACCTGTCCCGATGGGTGTCGTAAGCGGACCTTTCAACAGTAATTTATTGCGTTGAATTGATTCGATTACATGTTTAGGTAACGGGTCTTTATATTTTTCGATGGCAGGAATACCGGCTTCATGATACTCCCACTCGATTTGAACTCCAGTTGCTTTTACCACATCGAGCGCTGCGGACATTATTTCTGGACCGATTCCATCACCGGGTATCAATGTTACTGTACGCATGATATTGACCTTTTATTAATTTCTATCGTTCGAATAATTTAGCATGTAGAAATTTTCTTCACATACCGATAACAACGATGAATAATTAGAAAAAGTTCAATTAGATTAATTTCGGTTCATCGTGTTCTAAATTCTTCTGCGTAAAAGCTTTTGTTTCATAAGATTATCAGTGATGACGAGTGCTATCATCGATTCCACAACTGGTACAACTCGTGGGCATATGCAAGGATCATGGCGACCTTCAACTTTGATTGTTCTTCTTCTTCCTTTTAGATCGACAGTATTTTGTTCGATAGCAATTGAAGATGTTGGTTTGACTGCGACGCGGAGAATGATATCTTCACCAGTAGAAATCCCGCCTAAAATACCTCCAGCAATATTTGTCTTTGTCCGAATCCTTCCGGTTTTTCTATCTTTGAAAAATTCATCGTTATGCTCGCTTCCTTTCATTCGAGCCGCAGAAAAACCGGAACCGACCTCAAAACCTTTCACAGCAGGAATCGACATAAGTGCCTTAGCAAGATCGGCTTCAAGTTTATTAAAAACCGGCTCACCAAGTCCCGACGGACAATTTTTGACAACGGCTTCAACAATTCCTCCGAGTGAATCACCTTGTTTTTTAATTTGAAGAATTCTCTTCTCCATCTTTTTTGCGGCATTCCTGTCTGGACATCGTACGGAATTCTTCTCAATTTCTTTTAAGTCAATTTTCTTAGCTGCGATTCCGCCGATTTCTTTTGTGTATGCAAAGATTTTAATTCCTTGTTTTGCAAGAATTTGTTTCGCAAAGGCTCCGGCTGCAACTCGCCCCGCGGTTTCTCTGCCCGATGCTCTGCCGCCGCCGCGATAATCCTGAATTCCATACTTGGCAAGATAAGTGAATCCTGCATGTCCGGGTCTGAGTATATCTTTCAATTCATCGTAAGCTTTTGAATCCTGATCTTTATTCCAAATTAAAAGACATATCGGTGTGCCTAATGTTTTTCCTTTAAGCACTCCACTTAAAATTTCTACTTGATCCGCTTCTTTACGCGGTGTGGTAACTTTACTTTGTCCGGGTCGCCTTCGATTTAGTTCTTGTTGAATTTCTCTCTCGGAAATCTTCATCTTCGGTTTAACGCCGTCGATTAGAACACCAATGGCTTTGCCGTGGCTTTCGCCGAATGTTGAAATTTTGAAAAGTGTACCAAATGTACTTCCTGCCATACTTATCCTTCTAACTTTTTAAACTCTTCCCAAAAATTCGGGAACGATTTTGTAACACACATTGGATTTATAATTTTGATACCATCGACTCGAAGTCCGGCAACCGCAAAGCTCATCGCAATTCGGTGGTCGTTGTAAGTTTCGATAACAGCGCCATGCAGCGGCTGCGGATGAATAACAAGTTCGTCTTCGCTTAATTCAACTTTTGCTCCGATCTTGGTTAATTCTTTGGATAGAGCATTAAGGCGGTCGGTTTCTTTGTGCCTGACGTGTGCAATGTTTTTAATTGTGGTTGTGCCTTTTGCAAATGCCGCTACCACTGCCAGCGTTGGCACGCAATCTGGTATCTCGTTCATATCAACTTCAATTCCGTGAAGGTTGGCTCCATGAATTTCGATGTTCTCAGGATGTTTGATAACCGTGCAACCCATCTCTGATA
Organism: Ignavibacteriales bacterium; assembly: GCA_016207985.1. Lineage (GTDB taxonomy): Bacteria > Bacteroidota > Ignavibacteria > UBA10030 > SZUA-254 > JACQYX01. Next base: position 10,871 of record JACQYX010000065.1, read on the forward strand.
AGATTGACAGAAATTGAATGTCGCCTTGAAGCGATTCCGATGAGAGATTCGTAATAATTACCCGTCCCTTTGTAATCGCCGCAGCACCAAGAAAGTAAGTAGCCGATGATGCATCGGGCTCGATTGTAAAATCATGTCCGATATATCTTTGTCGGTTATCAACACTGAATGTTTTCATATCGATACTATTTATGATAGCGCCGAAAGAACGCATAACATGAAGCGTCATGTCAACGTATGGCATTGAACTTAATTTACCGTTCACATGAACTGTTAAGGGTCGTTTCGTATAAGGTGAAGCGAGGAGTATGGATGAGACGAACTGACTGCTGATTGAGGCATCAACATTAATTCTACCGCCTGCAAAGTTTCCGCCAAGGATTTTCACCGGTGGAAAACCGTTTTGACAGGAACATTTGATGCCGTTTGTTTTAAGCGTTTCTACCAAATCGTTAATCGGACGTTTGTTCATCTGCTCATCACCGGTCAGAATCGTTTCGCCTTCAGCTAAGCAGGCGAACGATGCAAGAAAACGCATTACAGTGCCTGCATTTCCAACAAATACTTCTTTTGTTGGCACCTCCAAGTTACCGTTCGTGCCATGGATCTCAAGTTTATCACCCAGATCGTGAATAGTGATTCCAAATTTTCTTAATGCTTCAACAAGTAGTATCGAATCGTCACTTCTGGATGGATGATGGATAATGGAAATTCCTTCCGCGAGCGCGGCGGCAATCAATGCCCGGTTGGTGTAACTCTTAGATGGAGGGAGTTGAATCTCGGCATTGACAGATTTTGCCGGACGAATATTTCGTATCTCTTCTACCATTTCATACTCTCAACAAATAATTTAGATTGGAGTATCTTTTTTCAAAAAATCCTTTGAGACAATTCTTTGCACACGACTGTCTCTCATACCAACAGATGTACCGTGTAGTAAAACATCTGGTGATAATTTATGAAGATTTTCAAAATTTGTCCACTCACAACCGAGTTCCTTCGCAAGTTTCTCGGCTCTCCTTGGATTTCGTCCTAATATTGTGGTTTTACAATTATTCAACAATGCAGCATAAGCCATTGTCTTTGAAGTTGCACCGGTTCCAAGCACAACGACTTCTTTACCTCTCATGTGTGTTCGTTTCTTAAGGAGCGAGACAATAGCGGGGAGGTCGGTGTTGAAACCAATCAGCTTACTATTTTTTCTAATCACGGTATTGTAAATTCCTAACCTTACAGAAT
>JACQYX010000066.1:0-5063 GCA_016207985.1 Ignavibacteriales bacterium
AAATACAAAAAATCGGAATTTAATTCCATCAATTTAAAAAAATTTCGGGGAAAGTCAAAATTAAATAATGGGAGAAACTGAGTTTAGTTTATTATGGATTCTCCGCAAAAAATTTTTCTTGACTTTTATAAATAAGAGTCGTATAATTAATACGAGCATTAGGCAGGATCCACGGTTTCTGACTTCGCCTCCCAAGTTGGAATGCCCACCTGCCAATGCTCTTTTTATTATTATCTCCATACCTCAAGTCAAAATTATCAATAAAAAATTTAAATTCATCGCCATTAAATGTCGATGAACGTATTTTCCCATCCCCTGATAATTATCTGAATTAAAGTTCTAAGATGGAATAAAAGTTCGTGATGTAAGTATATATGTGTTTAGTTATCTACAATATACCGGCTCGTTAGGACAGAGGATCAAGAATTTTTACTTCTATATTGTATCCATTTTTGCTCGGATGTATTGCTTATTGTATTCGTCCATCGTGCTAGTATGAAAAGTAAATCTGAAAGGCGATTTAGGTAAACAATCGAATTCTTATGAACGGTTTCTTCATGAGATAAACGTACTACGAAACGTTCAGTGCGGCGGCAAACAGTTCGTGCGAAGTGCAGCATTGAGGCTGTTTTATTACCGCCGGGTAATATGAAATTTTTTAAAGGCTCCAATTTGGGTTCGATCTCATCGATAGATTTTTCGAGTCGAGATATTGAGGACGATAGAAAAGCGGAGTTACTTTTATACTCAGTTGGAGAAGCCAACTCTGTTCCGAATTGAAAAAGATCGTTTTGGATATCTTCAATTATCGTGTCTATTTTTTTGACTATATTAATCGACCGACAAATGCCGAGAACGGTATTCAATTCATCAACCGTGCCGTAAGCCTCGATGCGAAGCGAGTCCTTCGGAACTCTTCTGCCTCCTAAAAGAGATGTCTCACCTTTATCACCGGTTTTAGTATAAATTTTCAATTGATAAGAACGCTAATATTTTTTGTTCAGATATTTTGGCAGCTCATTATAAAAATGAACGACTGTTTTAATACCGTTAAAGAAATTGTCAAGAGAAATAAATTCGTTGGGTGCATGAGCGTTTTCATTGGGGAGACCGAAACCAAGAAGTATAGTATCGATACCTAACAATTTTTTAAATTTCACTACGATTGGAATCGATCCACCTTCCCGCTGATACAACGGTTTTTCCCCGAATCCTTTTTCAAGTGCAACAACTGCGGCTTGCATACCCGGACAATCGATCGGCGTAATAGCTGGTTCACCGCCATGCAGATTTTGAACGGTGACTTGAACGGTTTTTGGTGAAATTTTCTTTATATATTTTTCAAATAATTTTGCTATCTTGCTCGGCTTCTGATCGGGTACCAAACGCATCGAAATCTTTGCTGAAGCCTTTGATGGAAGAACGGTTTTCGCACCATCACCTATAAATCCACCCCAGATTCCATTACACTCGAGCGTTGGGCGCGCCCATAATCGTTCGAGCGTAGTGAACCCCTTTTCACCATGAAGTGATCTTACTCCCAACTCCTTTGCGTATTTTTTATCGCTCCAAGGTAACTTCTTGAACGATGTTCTTTCTTCCTTAGCCAATTTCCTAACATCATCATAAAATCCGGGAATTGTGACTTTCCCATTTTTATCATGAAGTTTTGTGATTATCTCGGCAAGTGCTTGAATGGGATTTTGTATCGAGCCGCCGTACGAACCTGAGTGCAAATCTTTATTCGGTCCAACCAAATCAATTTGCATATATTGGAGACCACGTAATCCGTAACAAATAGACGGTACACCTTTCGCAAACATCGAAGTATCCGATATGAGAACTAAATCTGCCCGAAGAAGTTCTTTATGATTTTTGATGAACGGCTCGAGGTGTGTGCTGCCGACTTCCTCTTCTCCTTCAAGTATCATCTTTATATTAATTGGTAGAGCGCCCACATTTTTCATAAACGCTTTTATACCCGAAAGATGTATAAAGATCTGTCCCTTATCATCGGTTGCGCCTCTCGCAAATAAATTTCCATCCCGGACGGTTCCTTCGAAAGGGGGTGATGTCCACAATTCCAATGGCTCAGCCGGTTGAACATCGTAATGACCGTAGAGCAATACAGTTGGTTTTCCGGGAACATTCAGCCAATCTGCATAAACGATCGGATGACCTTCGGTAGGAAATATCTGCACATTATTCATCCCAAGTTGCTGCAGATACTGAACAAGCCAACTTGCGCAATGCTCCACGTCGGGCTTGTTTTCCGGTTTAGTGCTGACACTCGGTATCGTAAGTAATGTCTTAATCTCCTCAAGAAAATTTGTATGATTATGTTCGATGTATTGTAATATACGTTCCATTGATTTACCAAAATTGAGACGCAGTAATGAGGTTTAATGAAGTAGGTTTAATATAATAAAGCCTAAGTGTAGTTGCAAGAACAATAATCATGGAAATTAATCACAAAAAATGGTACCCACACTCTCTTTTTGGTAATAGATGAAGATTTTTTTATCTTATTTGCCAGAAAAATTATCATACATATGCGATTTTTTATCAATTTATTCGAAATAATCCTCCCATTTTCCTACTTTTCCACAATCTGGGTATATGCCAAAGCATTTTTTCAAAGTAAGAAAATTGCAGAGACTGTCAAGACTCCATTATTGTATCTAACTCTTACTTGCCACGCTGTATATATTATTATCCGCACAGTGGAATATAACCATCCACCGATCACAACAATATTTGAGATTTTGTCATTAATAGCATTTACGGTAATTTTAACATACGCTTATATTGAAATTAAAACGAAGAATAAATCTACCGGGTATTTTATTCTAATATTTCCATTCATATTTCAGTCAATCTCATCTTTATTCATAAGAGAATTGATCGAGGTTCCACAAGTTTTACGAAGCTACCTGCTTGGATTTCATGTATCCAGTGCACTGATAGGTTATGCAGCTATTACAATCTCAGCGGTATACGGATTTTTATATTTAATGTTGTACCACGACATTAAATCGAGCCACTTCACCGTAGTTTATAAACGACTACCGAATCTTGAAATGTTGGAGCGGATGAGTTTTACCGGTACATTATTCGGTTTTATTTTGTTGACAATCGCCATCGTTGTCGGCTTCATTTGGTTACCTAAAGCCATCGAAAATTTTTCTTATGCCGATCCAAAATTAATCGGCACCATGGTGGTCTGGTTCATCTATGCTATCGGCTTAACTGCTAAGAAAATTATCGGCTGGCGGGGGAGACGCATAATGGTGCTTTCACTGATTGGCTTTGCTATTACAATTTTATCGATGACTATTGTAAACATGTTCTTTAGTGGATTTCACAAGTTTTATTAAATTGGAGACAAAGGATTATAGATTGTAACCGAACATTACAATCAAGTATCATTATCACCAGATCCGACGTTCTTATGAATATATTCTGTCTTGGCATTAATCATCGCACAGCACCTATCGAGGTCCGAGAGAAGTTATGGTTTTCTTCGACTGAACTTCCTTTTGTTCTTTCTGACTTAAAAGAAAAACACTTCAGAGAGCTTGTCCTCGTTTCTACCTGCAACCGAACTGAATTATACTTCGTTAGTGAGCAAATAACAAACAACGACTCGCTCTGGAAAATTCTTTCGGCACAAAAGAATGTCGAAAATGATGTCCATGGTAGTCATTTCTATTTGCTGACATCACTATCAGCCGTTAAACACCTTTTCGGCGTTACCTCGGGTATCGATTCGATGGTATTAGGTGACGTTCAGATACTCAATCAGATGAAGGAAGCTTTTAGTTTAGCTCAACAAAATCAAGCGACCGGGCTTCTATTAAATCGTTTATTCACTACGGCATTCCGCGTTGGGAAACGTGCACGAACCGAAACCGAGATAGGTGAAGGAGCGGTATCGGTGAGTTACGCTGCCGCTGAGCTTGCATCAAAGATTTTTGAAGACCTTACGAAACATACAGCGCTGCTTATTGGTGCAGGTGAAACTGGAGAATTAACCGCAAAACACTTAGCAAGCAGAAATTTAGGAAATATCCTCATCTCCAACCGAACACGTAAACGAGCGGAAGAGCTTGCAGCAACGCTCAATGGAGATGTGATTGATTTTGAAAAACTGTTAGAAGCACTTGATCGCGTCGATATTGTCATCAGCTCGGTAGAATCACCTGAATATATTCTTAAGGTAAAAGATATTCGTCAAAAGATGAAAACACGTGGTAATAGACCATTATTTATAAACAGTTTAAAGCATGGTACGATTCGTTGGAAGTAACTCCGACTATCCAACAGTTGAGGGATCAGTTCGAGGTGATTCGCAAAACTGAAGTTGAAAAGCATCTTCATCACTTCGCAGCAGATGAACATGAAACAATTGAAATTCTAACAAGACGCATCGTCAATAAAATTCTTCACACTCCGATGGTTAACTTGAAAAACGGCACAGGCGAACAGATGGACGACGAGATCCGCTCAAAGATTCATACACTGCGACATTTATTTGGCTTAGACAAAAAAACTCATTTAAAATGAAACACAAAAATAGAATAATCATTGGTACACGCGGGAGCCAGCTCGCACTATGGCAAGCAGAATGGTTGAAGAACGAACTCGCCAATCATTTTCCCGATCTTACAATAGATATAGAAATCATCAAAACGACCGGTGATAAAATTCTGGATTCACCACTTTCAAAAATCGGTGATAAAGGATTATTCACGAAAGAAATCGAACATGCACTTCTTGAATCTAGAATCGATCTTGCCGTTCATAGTTTAAAAGATCTGCCAACTACACTTCCGACTGGATTGACAATCTGTGCTATCACAAAACGTGAAGATGTTCATGATGTGTTTATCTCACATCCTCAAAAAAAATATCTCCGACTTTGCGATGTCCCCGAAACAGGTAAAATTGCTACAGGAAGTCTGCGGAGAAAGAGTCAATTGCTGCATTGGCGGTCAAAATTGGAAATTATCGATCTGCGAGGAAACTTAAATACCCGATTTGCCAAGCTTGAAGCATCCGAT
>JACQYX010000066.1:5155-6171 GCA_016207985.1 Ignavibacteriales bacterium
ATGATGCCCGCTGTCGGGCAGGGAGCTCTTGCACTTGAAGTACGAGAAAGTGATAAAAAAATTCATCAATATATAAAACACCTCAACAGCATCGCAACAATGTATTCGACTCAAGCCGAGCGGGCATTTCTTCACTCACTCGAAGGCGGCTGTCAAATACCCATCGGTGCATACGGGCGGATCGAGAATAATGAGCTGATTATCGATGGCTTGATTGGAAGTTTAGATGGTAAGAAAATCGTACGCGGCAAAAAAAGTGGCATCCCCGAGCATGCAAAAGAATTAGGAGAACAGCTCGCTCAAACGCTCCTCGTTAGTGGGGGAAGACAAATCCTTGAAGAGATTCGGTAATACAAGTGATAGTGAAATTTCATAATAAAAAGGAGTTACCTTCCGCAATAGATAATGAAAATTCAAGTTATTAAGTTTCATATTTTTTATATTCGATGAACCTCTCCGGTAGAACAATTTTAATCACGCGAGCAGCAAGCCAAGCAAATCAGCTCGTTCGTTTGATTGAGGAACAAGGCGGCAAAGCTATCGTTTTCCCTACAATTGAAATTACTCCGCCCAATAACTGGGATGAATGTGATAAGGCTATTAATGGACTTTACATGTATGACGGACTCATGTTTACAAGCGTCAATGGTGTTGAATATTTTTTCCATCGCTTAACTGAGAATAAAATTACAAGCTGCGATATCGACAAAAAAATCATCATGGCTGTGGGTGAGAAAACTAAACGTGCAATCGAGCAGCGATACCTCAATGTGACTATTATACCCGAAAAATTCACTGCATCAGAACTTGCGAATAAGCTTCAACAAGAAGATATTAAAGGGAAATGCTTTCTCTTCCTGCGAGGGAACCTTGCGAAAGATACCTTACCTGAAAAGGTTAAGATGCTTGGCGCTCAAGTCGATAGTGTTGTAGTTTATCAAACGAACGAACCTATTCCAAAGAACATCGACTTTATTAAAAAGCTGCTATCTAATCATGAAATCGATATCGTAACG
>JACQYX010000056.1 GCA_016207985.1 Ignavibacteriales bacterium
AGTGTTCACATCCGCAATAAACGGGATGAGCTTAGGTTTGGTATCATATTTTTCGGCAAGAATTATGTTTGCAAGAACTATCTCGGAGCTGAAACGGGGATCAATCGCGAGTGTTTCCAATTTCTTGATATTCTCTTTGAAGAACGGAAGAACGTTATTCGTCTCTCCCTCCGAGACTGCACCGACCTCAGGCACAATGCGGTACATCGCATAATCTTTAGCATAATCGATAGGAGATAAAAAAGCTCCGTCGAGTTTTTTCTCGCGGAGCTTGATTGCAAGCTGTGTCGGTGAGTCTTCGATGAGATCGAAGAGTTTATCATCTCGCTGCTTCAATCCCTTGAATAAGGGCTGAGCGTACGAATGCGAGATGATTCCGAGGCGTTTTGCCACGATGTTAATCGGCTGATGTCTTCTGACGAATTTGTTTTGCAGCCAAAGCACGCAGGTAGTACATTTTTGCGCGGCGTACTTTACCTTCTTTCACAATTTCAATTTTGGCAACTCTCGGCGAATGAAGCGGGAAAATACGCTCAACACCTACACCGCTCGAAACTTTCCGAACGGTAAATGTAGCCCGAAGTCCGTCGCCATGACGCCCGATTACCACACCTTGAAATTGCTGAGTGCGTTCTTTATCACCTTCAATAACACGAACGTGTACGTTAATGGTATCACCGGCTTTAAACTGCGGTATATCCGATTTCATCTGCATTGCCTCGACCAATTTTAATTTATCCATTGTAGTATCTCCTTGATTTATAATAATAAACTTTTACGACGATCATTCGTATGCCTGACACGCTGTTCATATCGCCATTTCTCGATTGATTTGTGATCGCCTGAGAGCAGCACTTCGGGCACTTTCATACCTCGATATTCTGCAGGCTTCGTATAAGAGGGACAATCGAGTAAATCTCCTTGAAACGAATCGGTCAACATTGACTCACTATCGCCTAAAACACCCGGTATCAATCGCACAAGTGCGTCGATAATAACGAGTGCGGCAAGCTCGCCGCCTGTCAATACATAATCTCCAATAGAGATTTCTTTCGTTATCAATTTCTCCCGGACACGATGATCTATTCCCTTATAGTGTCCGCATAAAAATATTAAATTAGTTTTCATAGAAAGCTGATTTGCGATTTTCTGGTTGAATTTTTCGCCGTCAGCCGTAACGTAAATCACTTCATCATAATTTCGTTTCTCTTGAAGTGTTTCAATACACTCAAATATCGGTTCTGGCTTCAGTACCATCCCGGCGCCGCCGCCGTAAGGTGTATCGTCAATTGTTTTATGTTTATCGTGCGTATATTTTCTAAGATCGTGAATACGAATCGAAACTAACTTCTTCTTCTTCGCCTGACGTATGATACTGGCGCTCAGCGGACTCCTGAGTAATTGGGGAAATCCTGTGATAACGTCGATTCTCATCAATGTATTATTCTTCAATCAAGCCCTCGATCAAATCCACGATAATTTTTTTATTCTTGGTGTCCACACTTTTGATAAATTCCTTTACTGCCGGAATCAACTGAAGCTTTTCATCCTTTCGAATACCCCAAAGGTCCTGAGCCGGTAGTTTATATACATCTTCTATCACTCCAACGTATTGACCATCGGTTGACCACACCTCACATCCAATTATTTCATGTATGAAGTGCTCATTTATCTTCGGTTGAACGATCTCCGTTTCATCAATAAAAATGAACCGATCGATAAATTTATCAGCCGAATTCCGATCGCTAATCTCACGCAGTTTAACAAGCGGAGGCTCACGTTCAAGTAAAACTTCTTCAACAGTAAACGGTAAAACTTCTTCTGCTGAATTGCCCACGTATACCTGTGAGAGATTTTTCAATCTCTTTGGAGAATGTGTTGTCGGTAATATTTTAAGGTATCCTTTAACACCAAAAAATCCGATGATTTTCCCTACTGCATAAAGGTTCACTTACGTTCCAACCTTGGGGAAATATTTAAAGTATCTCTTCCGATTTTTTTCGAATAAAATATTTCAGATTGTCGATGCCGGATCAATCAACCACTTCGAGTGAAACTTTCTTCCCCAACTTTTTCCCGACTGCAGTAACGAGTGTACGCAACGCAAAGGCTGTTCTACCCCTCTTGCCGATTATCTTCCCGATATCCGGTTGCGATACCCTGAGCTTTAGAATGATCTTATCATTCTTTGTCTCTTCTTCGATAAGCACATTGTCGGGTTGATCGACAAGCTGCTTGGCAATATATTCGACGAATTCTTTCATGCGTCCTCCAATCGTACGTTAAGACCATCGAATCTCTACGACACTACCATTGACGCCACAATCGTATCCTTGAGATTCCTCATTCCGACGAGTGCGGGATGGTTGCAGTTATGAGTTAGTGAATTAGAGTTTACAAAAACTCGCTTAATATTTCAATGTCTATGTAGCCGGTGTTTCAGCGGCGGGTGCCGCGGCTGGTGCGGGTGTAGCAGCAGGTACGGCATCGGTTGCCTTTCGCTTCTTTTTTAGAGCCGCTTTACGCCGGGCTTTACGTTCTGTTTCACGAGCTAACTTTTCTGTTTGCAGCATCGCCCACTTCTCGAGCTCGGTTGTTATGGTAGCTTCATCTGCGCCCTTCTTCGTTAAATTCCACTTCAACCAGAGCCCTTTACGTTTTAATAGACTCCTGAGAGTATCGGTCGGCTGAGCACCTCGCTTCAACCATGTAAACAAGCGTGCTTCATTGACCTCGATACCGATTGGATTGAGCAATGGATTATACTGTCCGATCGACTCGATGAACTTACCGCTGCGCGCAGTCCGGGAATCAGCTGCAACAATCTTATAAATCGGCTGCTTCTTCTTTCCAATCCGCCGCAATCTTAATTTGACCAACGTTACTACTCCTTTTATTTTATATATATGTTATTTAAACTCTTAATTTGTCATTTGCATCCCCTGAAACATCTTCGGGAGCTTTCCCTTCGAGAAAGTCTTCATCATTTTTTGCATCTCTCCGAACTGCTTCAGGATTTTATTTACTTCCTGTATCGATGTTCCGCTTCCTAACGCAATCCGCCGCCGCCGTGTACCGTTGATGATCTGCGGCTTCTGCCGCTCTTCTTTCGTCATCGACTGGATGATCGCCTCAACACGAACCAAAGCTTTATCGTCGACAGCAGAATTCATGGGCAAACGGTTCATCCCCGGTATCATACTCATCAATTGCTGTAGAGAACCCATTTTTTTGATCTCGTGCAGCTGGTCGAGAAAATCTTCGAACGTAAATTGAGATTTCCTGAGCTTGTCCTCGAGCTTACGAGCTTTTTGCTCATCGTAACTTTCCTGTGCTTTCTCAACGAGCGTTACAATATCACCCATACCGAGAATGCGTGTTGCCATCCTATCGGGATGGAACACTTCGAGTGCATCGAGCTTTTCACCCACACCGACGAACTTTATAGGTTTGTTGACAACAGCACGAATAGAAATCGCAGCACCACCGCGTGTATCACCGTCAAGCTTTGTAAGAACAACACCATCAAAGTTCAGACGATCATGGAATGCTTTCGCCGTGTTAACTGCATCCTGTCCCGTCATCGAATCGACGACAAAGAGAATCTCGTGCGGATTCACCCGTGACTTGATCATCTCAACTTCATGCATCATCTCTTCATCGATGTGCATTCGTCCAGCCGTATCTATGATGATAACATCTCTCGCCGCTTTTCGTGCCTTGTCGATAGATTCTTCTGCGATCTCGACAGCACCTTTACCGCGCTCAACGATAACAGGAATTTGAATTTGTTTTCCCAGCAGCTCAAGCTGATCGGTTGCCGCGGGTCTATGAACGTCTGCCGCTACAAGCATTGGGAAATGCCCTTTATTTCTTAAGTGGCTTGCAAGCTTCGCACAGAATGTCGTCTTTCCCGAGCCTTGCAGACCGGCAACCATGATAACTGTTGGCGGTGACGTTGAGAACTTCATCTCACTATAAGTCGCACCCATCAGTTTAACCATCTCGTCGAAAATTATCTTGACGATTAACTGCCCTGGCGTGATACTCTGTAAAACTTCTTGACCAACCGAGCGCTTCTGGACGTCGTCGATGAATTGTTTAACGACTTTGTAATTCACATCGGCATCGAGGAGGACTCGTCTAACTTCCCGTAGTGATTCTGCGACATTCGCTTCAGTGATCTTTCCCTGACCACGGAGTTTCTTAAAGACGAGCTCAAGTTTTTGGGTTAAGTCCTCGAACATATTGCCTGGAATTGATGAAAAAACTGTCAGAATGAGATAAAAAACGCCCTCCCGACCAATTCAAGCAGGAGCGGGACCGGCGCCTTATTTTAAAAACGTTATAAATTTACGGAAAAATTAGGATTGAAGCAAGGAGAACTTGAAATGGTGGTGTCGACTCGAAAAAAGTTGAATAAATTGAATCCTCCCGAAAGAGTTATCTACTTCCGGGAGGTTAATCAAATTTATTGCAACAACAACATTTTCTTGATTTCAGTAAATCTATTCTCGGTGCTTGAAGAAGAAGAAATCCATGTCTGCAAGCGATAAAAATATAGACCGCTTGAGAGTTTATTTGCATCTCCGATAGAGGTGGAGAATGTGACTGTGTGGTAACCTGCACTCTGATGCTCATTGACTAATGTACTGATCTCCCGACCGAGTACATCGAATACTTTCAATGTTACCCAACTATCAAGGGGCAGTGAATAGTTAATAACAGTCGACGGATTAAACGGATTGGGATGATTCTGTTCGAGGGCAAATACTTTTGGTAGCTCAGACGACCCGCCTATATGTAGGATGATTTGAGTTACCTGTCTATCTATGTCAATCGAAGAATATGGAATTTGGATTGTGCCTCTCCCATTCAATACAACTTTTTGATTTCCCATCATGATCATAGCACCAATATCGGATTGCTTCATCTCCCATTCCAATGTCAAAGGATAGTCAGCCGTAGAATCAATCCCTTTCCCAAAATAAAGCACCTGACTATTTCCTTTTGAATCTCGAACAATCAATTTATTGAAGTATTGCAATTCATCGTGGCTCGATAATAATTTTAAGGCAGCAGAGAAATTTCCAAGTATCAGCTTACCTGCTTGACCGACTTTCACCCAATATCCTTGTCCTGCTCTCAAACTATCTACAGTACTATACGATCTGTTATAATTAAAATAATTTGAAAGAATGATATCCTCAGGTATTGACTGAATCGATCCAACGCTAACGGTATTCAACGTTGAACCTATCAGATTCCATCCCTCAACAACATCAATAGTATCCGTTGTAGGTGGATAACCGATGATACCTAACGATTGATTGCTGCTGAATTTGAGCCAGTAACCTCGTCCTCCTGTCATGGAATCACTGATGACATAATTAGGTCCGCCATCATAGCGAAAAGCATCTGAGATCGCAGTTGGAAAGATCTCACTCTTGCGTGGATCACTTACAGAATACGGTAGTGACACAATATTCCAGCCGGTCGAAACATCGACAACAGGTGTTACACCTTTTCCTGTCACTGTCAATTGATCGGGTGATGTCGGTGCATTGTGGTAGAAATAGATATGTCCCGTTGCCGCTCCGGTATCGGTCGGCGCAAATGTTATATAAAATTTCTGATTCATGGTCGGCAAAATACTTGCTGAAGTTGGGGAAATCGTAAAATCAGCATGATCGGAGCTAACCGATGTTATTTCGAGAATCGTCAATCCTGTATTATACACCGTTACACTATCGATTTTCGTAAAGTTCACGTAGACGTTATTGAAATTCCGTGACGTCGGTGAAATTGTGAATGTCTTCAGAGAATCTTTGGTTTTCAAAATCCAATTCCCGGGATCGAATTGGATCGATGTTGGCTGATGCGAAACTTCGAATTCGAACGTCTGAGATTGTTGATTGTTTAATATAACCACAGTTGTGTCCCATCCGCTGCCAAACACTTTAATATCTATAGGCATTGTAAAAAATCACGGATTAGTAGTTAAAGTTGTTTGACTAACACCGAGTGTT
>JACQYX010000057.1:0-1377 GCA_016207985.1 Ignavibacteriales bacterium
ATCAGAATTATCCCAATCCCTTTAATCCGACAACCGTTATCCGTTATTCGTTACCTGTTAATTGTTGGGTTACGTTAAAGGTGTACAACGTGTTTGGGCAAGTAGTTGCAACATTAGCGAATGAGAAACAGGAAGCAGGTTTCAAGACAGTCTATTTTAATGCGGATAAGCTACCGAGTGGTGTTTATCTTTACAAACTCAACGCTGGAAAATATTCAGAAGTAAAAAAGATGCTTTTAGTTAGATAAGTATCTATAAAGGGACAGTCATCGTAAATCATGACTGTCCTTTTTAATTTAAATAATAAAAATACCGACACAAGTGAGGATCATATGAAATATCAAAAATATTTACAGGCGATCTTACTATCGTTGTTTTATACAATCATTTGCTTTAATGCGAGCTTGATCGCACAGCAAAAAGAAGAGTTAAGAGTGACCGGCTCAATTGCTGAGTTTGAGCAGCAGTCCAAACCCGTAACTTTCCAACAACGAACACTTCCACAAAAACCTGAGCGTACCATACTTCAATCTATTGATGATCCACGGCATGTTGATGTTAAATTTCTTGATGAGCTTCAGATAGAGATAAATACAGCCGGTATTCCAACTGAGCGGAACGGGAAGGGTTTGCAAACATTGGCAGCAACTACAATTATCGAAGCTATATCACAAGCAGGTGGAACCTGGAGACGTATGGCTGCAGCGTCGGAATACGATATGGACAGACTCCGTAGTAATGCTGAACTGAATTTAAACCGTGCCATTGCAAATTTGAATAACTATTATATTCTTACCGTACCCGATGGAATTAATCCCGCTGGATGGATCGATCAACTAAATACATTGGAAGATGTTGAACTGGCATTGCCCCGCCATTTGCCTCCACCATTGCCAATACCGGGGAATTTCCAGACTTATCAGGGATATCTCAATGCTGCTACAGATGGTATTGATGCAAACGATGCGTGGTCGCTGAATGATAGTGGACAGAATGTAACGATCTGTGACTTTGAGTATGCGTGGAATCTGAACCATCAAGATTTACCTGCGGGCATCGGCAAGCTGATACCACCAGGATATACTGAAACTGGAATGACTACTGCTGCAGACACAAACCACGGAACAGCTGTACTTGGTGTGTTAGCGAGTAAGAATAATGGTTGGGGAACAAAAGGCGCAGCATATGGTGCAACAATAAAAGTAGCGCCGACATGGTATACATCTGGTTGGTATCCGGATGTAGCAATAAGTTATGTATTGACACAGTTATCCCGCGGTGATATTTTTCTTTTGGAACAACAATATTTTGGACCATTCAATAATGGCGTTGATACAGGTTTGGTACCGATTGAATGGAACTCGACCGTATATAATC
>JACQYX010000057.1:1419-8820 GCA_016207985.1 Ignavibacteriales bacterium
ATATAATCTTATCATTACGGCGATTTGTAATGGATTCCATGTTGTTGAAGCAGCTGCGAATGGTTATCGTAATTTGGATAGCTCAATCTATAATACGGGACATGCACCATTTATTCTACAGAATAATTCGGGTGCTATCATTGTAGGTGCAGGGGCGGCACCACCATCACGATTTGGAAGTGATACGGCACGCTCAAGACTTTCTTTTTCGAATTATGGATCACGCGTTAGTCTACAAGGATGGGGAGAAAAGGTAACTACTACAGGTACCTTGCCATTTTGTTCAACGTTATATACAGCAGAGGGGAAGGACTACTATTATGATAGTTGTTTTTGTGGTACATCCAGCGCATCACCAGTTGTTGCGGCTGCCGTTGCATTAGTGCAGAGCAGATTCGAAACAGTTTATGGGAAGGATATAACACCATTAACAATGCGAGCTATACTCAGAAATACCGGAACTGCACAAAAATCAGGACAATTTCCTATTTCACAAAATATCGGACCATTGCCAAACATGCGTGCTGCAATAGATTCATTCGTTTCTCCAACGATGACACTTTCAGGTACTTATACGGTCGGTTTGACAGGTACATATCTCGATCTTACTACAGTATCTAATGAATTACGGCAAAAAGTTGTAACGGGAAATACTATCTTTGAATTATTATCCACTTATAACTGCGGTACGGAAACTTTTCCGATAGTTTTCAATGAATATACAACACAAGGCGGTGATTGGACTTTAACGATTCGCCCAGCTACTAGTGTTACTGCTGTAACAGCTGGTAGTCATTTTGCACATCCATATATAGCATACCCTGTGATTAAGTTAGATGGTGCCGACCGTATGACGCTTGATGGAAGACCCGGAGGTACAGGTACTTCAATTGGCTGGATTATTCGGAATACACGGACCGATAGCATCGGAGCGACAGTCCAACTTGATAACGACGCAACATACAATATTTTAAAATATCTGCAGATAGAAGGTCAGAATTCTTCCGGTTATGTAGGCACAGTTTATTTTGGCGGTTATGCAGGTACAAAAGGTAACAGCTTTAACATTGTTTCGGATTGTGAGATTAGGGATAGATCAGATATAACGGGTGCCCCTTATGTTGCGATATATTCTGATTGGACTACTGGTGCTCATAATGATTCTAACGTTATCCTGAATAATAAAATTTATAACTGGACAGGATATGGAATATTACTTAATAGTAATCGATATATCATCCAGGGAAATTCATTTTATCACACGGTTCCTCAGATCACTTCCTTAACAGGAATTCAGATCAATGCTGGTGCGGGTCATTATATTTCGGGAAATTATATCGGCGGCAGCGCACCTCAAGCGGGAGGAGGTCCTTTAACCATTCCGGCACCCGCATTCTTTACTGGAATACGACTGAACGTCGATACATTAGTACCGACAGAAATTCAAGGTAATAGAATTAAAAATATACTTTTAACCGATCCCTCACCATCGACTGGATTCTTTGGTATTTGGATGGGAGCCGGGAGCGCAAATATCGGAACATCGAGCAGAAATGTCATCGGCGATTCATCTATACCGGGTAGTATTAACATCGCCGGTATGGGAAATGTCGGCGGAATTGTGATTGTGAACTCGTCAACCGGAAAGGTGAATGTCGTAAATAATTTGATTGCAAACATTGTTCAGTCCTCACCAACACCGGGTCAGTTCAGAGGTATTTCTCTTTGGGGTGTAAGAATGATGACTGCAGTAAGAAACGAGATTCGATCAATCGCTCCTCCCTCAATTACAGCAAAAAATCTTGTTTATGGAGTTTATTCTAATGGTGTTTCCATGGATACAACAAGGATAATAAATAACTTTATCTCTCTTGGGCATAGTGTGAGTAATAGTTGTTATTATGTTGGTATTTATGATTTTGGACCATATCCTATGATACCTGTAGAGGTATATAATAATTCTGTTTCTATTGGTGGTACATCAGTCACCCAAGATTCAACATACGCATTTCGATTTGATGGAATTTCTCTCCTAAAAGTGTTCAATAATATTTTTGAAAATATGAGAATAGGAGGATCAGGTATTCATTGTGCAATGGCGAATAGAGGTCAGCCTGCAAGTATAATCCCAGGGAACTCTGATAATAATATTTTAAATAATCTAAACAGCAACAATCTGACGTATTTTTTATTCGGTAGTTTTAACTTGATTGGATGGCAAGCTAATACTGGATGTGATTTCAACAGCTTCAATGCTAATCCACAATATCTTAATCCTGCAGCGGGAGACCTGCATATAAATCCGGCTGTCTACTCGTACGCTGATAACAACGGAATACCACTTATTACTGTGTCGGATGATTTTGATAGTAATCCACGCGGACCGGCACCTGATATCGGTGCAGATGAATATACGATTAGCACACCTGCTGCTTTTATACAGGTATCACCAGGGAATAACAGTACGAATCAACCTACAAATGGTGCTTTAGTTTGGCAATCTTCAGCAGCAGCAGGAAAGTACGATGTTTATTTGGATGAGGTAACACCACCGACAAATATAGTTAGCGCTAATCAATCCGACACGAGTTATTCATATGCAAGTCTTGATACTAATAAATGGTATTACTGGGCAGTTGTTGCGAAGAACTCGAGTGGAAATACTCCTTCGACCGGATCACCCTGGTCATTCTATACCGGTGTCATTTCAGGTACGGTGAATCGTTCTTATCCATTCAAGGATGGATGGAACATGCTTTCGGTTCCTCTGCTCGTTAATGATTTCAGCAAAGAGGCACTCTATCCAACAGCGATTTCAAAAGCTTTCACCTATCTTACAGGATACGTCGTCAAAGAAACACTCGATGTTGGACCAGGTTACTGGTTGAAGTTCAGCGATACCGGTCATGTTGATATGACGGGTTATCTGTGTGATCCTGAAACGGTAGATGTAAATGTTGGTTGGAACATGATTGGTTCAACTTCTGCAGCTGTTTGTACATGTTCGATCACTTCATTACCTGGTGGAATAATCACTTCGGATTTCTTTGGTTATAACGGTAGCATTTATCAAAAAACCGATACAATCCAACCGGGTAATGCATACTGGGTGAAAGTAAATCAATCAGGCCAGTTGGTACTCTCTTCATCAGGAATATTGACGGCATCAAATAGAATAAAGATTGTACCAACGAGCGAGCTTCCGCCGTTACCACCGGAATCCGAGATCTTAAATATCGAATCGCAAATTCCCAAAAAGTTTGAACTCGAGCAGAACTACCCGAACCCCTTTAACCCGTCAACAGAAATCAGATACCAGATGCCAGAAGCCGGATGGGTTACGCTCAGAGTGTTTGACGTGTTGGGACGTGAAGTTGCACTATTGGTGGATGGAATGCAAGATGCGGGATACAAGTCGGTTTCATTTGGTAGCGGTATGCTACCAAGCGGTGTATACTTATATCGGCTTCAAGCTGGTACTTTTTCGCAGACAAAGAAACTTCTGCTGATGAGATAAATATCAAGGTAATATTAACTCGCAGAATATAAAATGTTAGGAAGGAGATTTTTGTGATTATGAAAAAAGTTAGAATTGATTTGTTATTATGTGTGTTCATTTCATTTATGCTGTATGCTTCCCAAGTTTCGGGTCAGTGTTTACCAAATGATTCGGTGTATGTTGAAATTATTGGAGATACAATAATCGTAGGGAATAAGCAAGCCTGCGTGCACTGTTGTGCAGAATTTATCCATGAAGTTACAATCGATAATGATTATTAGTACGATTGAGCCAAAGATATATTCTTTCCAGAGCGAATGTTATGATCCGGTAGTGATGGTGGATCAAAATAATAACGATTTGCCTAAAGATTTCTTTCTCGATCAGAACTACCCAAATCCTTTCAATCCATTGACAATTATCAATTATCAATTACCAATTGATTGTTATGTGACACTGAAAGTGTACAATCTTCTTGGGCAAGAGGTGGCAACGCTGGTTGATGAGATTCAAGAAGCAGGATACAAGTCAATAGCGTTAGATGGTAGTAAGCTGCCGAGTGCTGTATACTTCTATCGTATGACTGCCGAAAGTTTTATCGAAACAAAGAAGCTTTTATTAGCTAAGTAAAAAACATCGTTAATGGATAATAATCTCGAAGGACAGTCATTAATATGGCTATCCTTCTTTGTTTTTCTTTCAGATTTTCATTAAACTTTCAAAGTAACAAGTCATCTAATTATCAGAAACATCTTGAAATAATGAGAGAAAAATCGGACTCCGAGTTAATTAAAGCATTCATAAACGGTGATGTTTCGGGTTTCAATGAGCTTGTTAAGCGTTATCAAGAGAGAATATATTGGGTTATACGTAGAACTGTCGGCACACACGAGGATGCTTCCGATGTCGTTCAGGATGTTTTTATCAGAGTATATGAAGGTTTAAAAAATTTTCGTGGCGATGCAAATTTCTATACGTGGTTGTATCGGATTGCAGTTAATGTCTCACTCAATGCTCTTCGGAAGAAACGGATTAAGGAATTTCTCCCTTATGATGAATTGTGGGAAGGGACACCACCGAGCGATTCTCGAGCTGATGACCCGATTCAGAAGCAGGAATTCCAGACAATTTTAGAAAAAGCCGTGCAACAATTACCTGCAAAACAACGTGTTGTATTTACTATGCGATATTATGATGAATTGCCGTACGAAGAGATAGCTAAGATTTTAAAGAAGTCTGTTGGTGGAACGAAAGCAAATTATTTCCAGGCAATGAAAAAGGTTTCAAATTATGTTCGGAAAGAATTTACATGAAATGTACTGATATAAAACATACTCTCACTGATTATCTCAGGGGAAAGGTATCTCAAGAAGAATATCGTCATATTAGCGATCATCTTGCTATTTGTCAATCGTGTCGATCCGAAGCTGAGGAACTCTCTGCTTTTATTGAATTAGTCAAAGATGAAAAGACTTGGACTCCTTCTGATGCGTACTGGACAAACATTCTTCCAAAAATACATCAGCGTTTACAAAATCGAAAAGGGAAATATTTACCTGATTGGGTGGCACGATTCGTTTTGCCATTATCGGCGGCAATTGTTTTGATTATTTTCTCAGTTAGGTATTTTGTTACAACAACTTTGGAAACAACTCACACCATACAATCGGCACTTACACAGATACCTGCCGACGAGTTACAATATTATGTCGAACAGCAATCAATAGTTGGCGTAATCGGTGATCAAGTATCGCCAAACGGTTCTATAATCTCTGAAGATGATAAGATTATATTAAAAAACATTGTTCGGAATGAAAGTTATCTATATGAAGGTGAAGGAGATTATGATTGGCTTTTGGATGCAATTAATGAAAATGAAGTTGATAATATTTTAACTATAATAGAAAAGAAAAAAGGTTCATCATAAATTTAATATTAAATGAGGCAAACAATGAAATATATAGTAGGAATCGTATTTATAATTTCTATACTCGTCTTTCAAGAGGAAAGTGTTGCACAGCGTCACCGTGGATTTGATAGTAAGCAGAGACAAAGGCCCGAGCGTTTAGAAAAATTCAGGAAGATGCGGCTGATCGAAGTTCTCAAACTTAATGAAGAAGAAGCAATTCGTTTTTTTGCCAAGCAGAGGGTACACGAAGATAAAACACATGAGTTGATGCAAAAGCGAAACGATCTGTTAGATGAGATTGAGAAAAACATTCGCGAGAAAGGTAATCCAACTGAGCTGGTAAAATTATCTGATGCGGCAATAAATATTGACAAAGATATTTTTGCTGAAAGGCTAAGGCTTCATGATGAACTGCGTAAATTATTGACACCGGAACAATTTGGTAAATTCATTGTGTTCGAAAGGGATTTTGGGCGACAAATTAGAGATGCGATGCAGGAGATGATGCAAGATAAACAGGAAAAGCCCCCGGAAGATTGAAATATTTAGAAATAGTTCCATATTGTTCAGCCCTTATCCTCTAAATAATAAGGGCTTTTTTATTTGTAGAACAAATAAAATACAGCTATATTTTCCACCATGAGAATAATCTATCTCGATAATGCAGCCACGACACCTCTGCATCCTCAAGCTTTGGAAGCTATGAAACCATTTTTAATGGAAAAGTTTGGAAATCCTTCATCAATCCATTCATTTGGAAGAGAAACGAGAGCAGCGCTGGATGAAAACCGGGATAAATTAGCAAGACTCTTAGGTGCAAAATCTTCCGAAATCTTTTTCACAAGCAGTGGAACTGAAGCAACTAACTTTGGCTTAAAAGGTGTTTCTCCTGAACTGCTCAGGGAAGGAAGAAACCACATTATTACAAGTAAAGCGGAACATCATGCAACTTTGGAAACATGCGAGTACTTAGGAGAACATGGATTTAATATAACTTATCTTGATGTCGATGGTTACGGAATGATTAATCCCGATGATATTCAGAAAGCAATAAATCAAAACACTGGTTTAATTTCCTTAATGCTCGCAAACAACGAAGTAGGGACAATCAATCTAATCCGTGAAATCGGAGCGATTGCAAAAGAGAATCAGATAATATTCCATACCGATGCAGTTCAAGCATTTGGGAAAATTCCGGTGAATGTTGATGAGCTTGGAGTCGATTTGCTTTCATTATCTGCACACAAAATTTATGGACCAAAAGGGATAGGACTTCTTTACATCCGACAGGGAATTGAGATTGAAAAATTGATTCATGGCGGGAGACAAGAACGAGGGAGAAGGGCTGGGACGGAGAATGTTGCATATGCAGTAGGTTTTGCAAAAGCTGCTGATCTGATTTGTGAAAATCGAGAATCAGAGTATCGGAGGATGAAAGATTTGAAGAATAAAATGAGAGAGATCCTGCTCTCAAGATTTCAATATCTCATTATCAACGGACATCTGACGGAAAGTTTACAGAATATACTGAGTGTATCTTTCGATAGTGAAAAGATGAAGATCGATGGCGAATCGTTGATGATGAATCTCGATCTCGCGGGAATTGCGGTATCAAGCGGCTCTGCTTGTACTTCGGGTAGTATCAAGCCTTCACACGTTTTGATGGCAATGGGACGTGATGAAGAAACGGCGAAAGCGACGATTAGATTTTCATTCGGGAGAGCAACGACGATGGAAGATATCGATTATACTCTTGGATATTTGGAAGATATTATAAAGCGAATCGGAAAGACAATTGTGTAGATGTCAGATGTTTGATATGGGATATTAGCCGTTGAGTAATACAATATTCTAAATACTCAATCACTCAACTACTCACATCCACACAACCCACCACTCCATGCTCTTCGCTGTTTCTCCCATTCCCGCAAAGCAAGTCCGTACCTCAAACCTCGTTCGCTGGTAAAGATTTCTTTGAATTCAAATTGCTTCA
>JACQYX010000058.1 GCA_016207985.1 Ignavibacteriales bacterium
ACAGCTTCGCTCTCTTCACCTTTCGCATCGTACCACTGAAAAATCCAAGCTTCACTATCTTCTGCCTTCTTTATCGTCGTTAAGACGAGATTTTCAGGCTGCAATTGAATGAATGAATGCGATGCCGGAAGCTTTCCTTTGTGTTTGTCACTTACAATTGCAAGAGGCGGATAGTTATACTCATATCCTCTTCGGATTGTTTGCGTTCTTTGCCACGATCCGGCATGTGGATAAAGTGCATATTGGATAGAGTGCTTTCCTCTATCTGCCGTCGGGTCGGGCCAAACA
Organism: Ignavibacteriales bacterium; assembly: GCA_016207985.1. GTDB lineage: Bacteria > Bacteroidota > Ignavibacteria > UBA10030 > SZUA-254 > JACQYX01. The sequence continues at coordinate 289 of JACQYX010000058.1, forward strand.
GGCGAGCGAAGAAGTGAAAGTCGCATAACGTTTCCCTTAATATCATAACCATATTTGGAATTGTTCAATAAACTCACGCCTAAATCTTCCTGTGAAAGATCAGCCCATCGCTGAGCGGGAACCTCGACCTTCGCACTATCCCAGCTATCACGCCACTGGGTTGAGCGTTGGATTGTTCCATAGGGAATTTCGTAAGTTGCAACCGTGCTATTTACTGTTACAGGAAATGCGACCTTGAGCATTGTTTTCTCTTCCCACCAATCGACGTCGGTCTTGAAATCGATATAATCTATTCCATCATATAAAATTATTTCCTGAATGAAGAAGGTGCTTGGATAATCCTGTGTCGGTGCTTCTTTCTTCACGCCCGGTTTCAGGTAATCTCGAGTGATGCGAATTGTCGCACGTACTGGACCATTCTCTACTACCTCAATCATACGAAGTGTTGTGGGAAATTTTACACCCGTCAATCCGATATTCCACGCATCCCATGCCGAAGGTTTGTCCTCGAGCATTTGAAGCTCATTACCATGCCCAGCTAAAATTTCCTTTCTATTTCGCTTATCGATTATACTTTTTACCTCTCCACTCATTTCATCAATAGCAAGAGAGAAGAATTCATTTTCGAGCGAAATAAGAATCGGTTCTCCTTTTTTAATCATTGATGTATTGACAAGCTTCGAAAGATGAGTGAGAGACTTTTTCAGCTCGAACGATCCAATCTCATCGGATTGTTTGTATCGCTCTGGTGCATCTACATACACTTCACGTATGCTTGAGCCTGGAAGAATATCATGAAACTGATTGAATAGTACATGTTTCCACGCTTCTTCGATATCAGCATTGTTATATCGACCACCGAACATTGCCGATAGAGAAGAAAATTTCTCAGCATTCGTCAGAAGAACTTCACTCTTGTGGTTCCATTCTTTCCCCTTCGCCTGTGTAGTATATGTTCCCTGATGATACTCAAGGTATAGCTCATCTTTCCAAACCGGAATCGTTGAAAGATTTTGTGTTTTCAGCCAATCGAGGTATTGTGTTGTTGTACCGTATTCAATTGAAGGATAGATATCGAGCGTCTTGAGATGCTCGATGCGGTCAATCATATCGTCGGACGGTCCACCGCCGTGATCTCCAACACCGAAGAGGATCATCATCTTCGTGAAGCCGGTGTTCGCATCGAATTGCCGCACCCAATCCACAAGGCGGTAAGGATCGTCAACAGTGTTCACATAATCGAACGGGAAATAACTTAAAACTCTTGAGCCATCAGGGCTTTCCCACCAAAATACACGGTGAGGGAACACGTTAGTCTCATTCCAGCCGATCTTCTGAGTAATAAATGCATCGATACCGGCATTGATATAAAACTGCGGCATATTCCAATTATAGCCGAACGAATCGGGATTCCAGCCAATTTTTACATCCACACCAAATTTTTCTTTGAAGTATCGCTTAGCGTAAAGTAAGTGTCTCATCCAAGCTTCGCCGCTCGGTAGATTGCAATCCGGTTCAATCCACATACCGCCGATTATTTCCCAGCGGCCGTCTTTCACACGCGGAATCATTCGCTTGAAGACATCCGGATAAAGTTGTTCCATCCAATCATAATAAGCGGCAGAGCTTTGTGTATAAGTGAAATCGGGGCGTGAGTCCATCATGTTGAGCACAGAAGTAAACGTGTTCTTGCAGACCTCGATTGTTTCTCGCTCACGCCATAACCACGCAGCATCGATATGGGCATTAGCATCGAAGAATAGTGTATACCGTTTCGCAAAATCCCCGACTGGTTTCAGTTGAGGACGCACTTTATCAAGAGACGCTACAAACTTCTCTAATGAGCCAAGAGCCAAGGATCGCACATCGACTTCATCCGCTAATTTTTGAAGAAGATTGTTTAATCGGATTTTCTCTTCACGATCCATCACCGATTTATCTATTCCCGGGTCTTGTTTCCTTCGTGCATTCGTTTGATATGTGTCGAAACTCAAGAGTTTTTGTCCAACACGCAGACTTGTAGAAAAATCCTTAACTAATCTATTAACCTCCTTCGATTTTTCAGATTCGATTTCAGCACGAATAAGTCGTAATGGTCCACCAGTGTTGATTGCTTTAATGGCTATTACAAATTTTTGACCCGGTTTCGCATCTTTCGTCAACTCGAACTCACCATCCCACGGAAAATATCCTTTCCCCTCACCATTAACCCAAAGGTAACCGTAATCATCGACCGATACTGAGAGTTTTATAGTACCGCTGACCGGTTGGCCAAGGATCTGTCTCGGTAAAACGATCTCTTTCCTAATCCAACATGAATCTAAGGTCAATCGCTGATTGAGTTTTATTGATGTCCATTTTGAGTCGTCAAATCCTGACTTTGTTGGATCACCTGATATTGGCTGCTTCAGATCCGAACTTGCTCTCCAGTCGTTGAACGACACCGCACACAGTGAATCAAGCGTTTGAACAAGATTGTCAACATTTGACTGTGCAAACAGTGTAAAATGCGAAATGCAAAATGCAAAAATTAAAATTAAAGTTTTCATAATATTTTCCTTATATTTTTAAAAATACATTTGATATCGACATACAATTAAAAATTTCTTATTTCAAAGACTCCAATATCTTTCGGATTTCATCTGCGTTGGAGGCTTGAGGTTTCAACTCTAAATATCTCTTTAAATTTATGCGGGCATTCGGATGATCGTTAAGGTTATTGTAGCAGATACCAGCCCCGAGATACGCATCGGCATAAGCGGGATCGAGAGTCAAAGCACGAAGAAAATGATGCAAAGCTTTCTGTTGTTCTTCTCCCGCATTCAATATTGCAATACCCATTGTGTAGTGGGCAGCAGCGGACCCCGGATTCAATCGCAACGAATTTTCCATCAAAGAAATCGTTTCTTTATAACGTCCCTCTTTAATTCGGGTATTTCCGAGATTTAAATATACCTCCCATTGGGTTGATCCTTTTGCCACTGCCTTTTCAAGGATGCATGTTTCATTCACCCGATCTCCTACAAGGCTGTAGATATACGCCAAGCTGCCCATTATCTGTGTATTACTCGAATCGATTGAAAGATATTTATTGAAATTGTCAATAGCAAGTTCTGCGTTTTGCTTTCCACGATAATAAATACCTAATTCTTCATAGGCTGATTTCATTGCCTCGCTTGTCCATAGTCGATCATCGGGCAACATTGAAAACCTTGAAACATACATTTCTTCATTAGCATTCAAATAAATCCAAGATACCGAGTGAAGCATTGTGATCATAGTAATCATTACTAAAATCCGATGGCGTATTGTATCATTGATCGATGATCGGATCAAAATGAAAACAGCACTTATAATAATCCCAACATTAAATGGAGAAAGTAAATCCCAATCACGACTCATTCCAATCCTGAAATTGATCACAGCGGTAAAAACAAATCCACGTAATGCAATAATCAATAGAAACGGCAAACTATGTTTCATTTTCTCAAGTTTTATCAACTTACTTCCGAGAGTTATGAGCACTATTAGTAAGGCGAAAGGCGAAAATAAAATCTGCAGATTGATGATGTTTAACAAATGCCATACTGATAATGCAGAGTAACCGTCATTTGCCTTCAAAGAGATAAATCTTCTCTCGTTTTCAAATAAATGCTGTAAAAAAATATCATAAGAATATCCACAAATCCATAATATTAGAACGATGGTTCCAACAAGAAAAAGCAACGATCGACCAATTTCGTTTGAATGACCATTTCGATAACTGTGATAAAATAATACCACGACAGCCGGCGTCATGCAAATCATCCCGAAATGACTTGTGAATAAAATTCCGAAAAGGATCGACGGGATCACCAATGAAAATTTACCATCTAAATTCTTCATACTACTCCATATGAAGGAAAGCATAACGAGATAAACCAACGGATAATTTTCAACATAGCCAAAGAAAAGCTGTGATGTCCCCGAGACAAACAGAAAGAGAAAGACAAGAACGCGATCCGACATTTCAGATGCAATCTGCCGTGCTAAAATTACAAGCATAAATATCGATCCCGCACTGAAGAGTATGTTTACAACTTGAACGGCAAATTCTTCTGTAATATTAATGTTATAATGCTGAAATAGCTGCCATACTTTCCAGATAATAAAAAATGGTAACGGTTCATTCCGAAAAAAATATGTTTCGCTCGGACCGTGGACATACGGCAACGTTCTCAGGAGCAGATAGCCATCTCCCATAAGAAATATTCGTTCCCGTCCAAGCCATAATATTGCATACAGTACCATGATACCGAGAACGATAATAAATGTTCTCGTGGGTTTTGGTTTTCCATAATACGATGGAAGAAGGCTTTCTAAATAAGAGAGAATTTTCTGCTGTACCGATGGAAGCAGAGCCATCCCCATAAGAAATAGAATTAAAACTTGAAATATAACGGAGAAAAAAGCGAGAGCATTGAATCCCCAATTTAACGATGATGGCTGCAATGCAGCCCATATATGCAGAATTACGATAATCGATCCAAGGATAATAAAAATCCGATAGAACTTCGAATCATTTTTAGTGTCCCACACTCCCAACGAAATATTTTTTTTAGAATTGTTAGTAATCATCATTCATCATTGTGCAGATTGAATAAGCTGCATAACAAAGTGCCTGTGAGGATTTCCCGGATCAAGCTCAAGAAACCGACCAAGATATAGTTTCATGCGTTCAACATCTTTAATTTCCTTAGATAAAGAATTCACAGTCATAGTAGTTTTATTATCCCCCACAATTTGTAAATCTAAAATAAAAAGAGATGAATCCCCAATACAACTCGAATCCCGCCGAAATCACCATACAGCTCTTTTCGCTCCGAGCGGCGGTAATCGTATATTACATCGGCAAATGCTGAAAGATGTCCCTCCTCCTCAAGCGGTTGCTCGATGCCAATTCCACCATAGTAACCGATTTTCCTATCGCCTTCAACTGTTGTTTCCACC
>JACQYX010000059.1 GCA_016207985.1 Ignavibacteriales bacterium
TGGTGGCGGACGAGTGGCTATTTTCTACGACACGACGAATTTACCAGTTGCGAACATTTCTGTCCGTGGTGGTTCAGGCAGTGGAGCCAGTGCCTCCGGCTGTACCATCTACCTAAAGGAAAGTGCTGAAACCTACGGCAGCATCGTGCTGACGAATGGCAACGTCGTTTGTCCCTTGTACACTCCATGGAAATCAGCCCTCCCGATATTCCAGAAATTGACTCTCATGAATCGTGCACAACTGCAAACCATCTCAACAGATAATGCAGTGTTCGGCGAAGTAAGTGTGGAGAGCAACTCCATCCTCCTGCTGGATACCAGCACAGCCGTGCAGACAACAGTCGTGCACATCACTGGTGCCACATTGACGACTAACGTCGATAGAGCATTTCCTGCTGGAACTGATCTGCAGCTGAATGGTGGTGGAACTTTCAACATGCGGAACAACAGCACATTGAGTGTAGGAGTGTTTGACACGACGAATATCCATGCGGGAACCATTGACGTGCAGCAAGGAAGTAGGTTGGATATTACTTCCAACGAAGCAATTATTGGTGGAGGTGTAACGTTAGTGAAGGACGGCTCATTCGGTGAGAATGATTCTTTAACATCACTCGTCATTCTCAACGGAGGTATAATAACTCATTCACTTCGCCGACTTACAGGATTGCAGTTGCACGTGATAGACACGTTGGAGGTGAAGTCCGGCGGAGCAATCGACGTAAGCGGGAGAGGACTTCTCGGAGGACAACCCAGTGGGATCGGCGGACGTGGTGAGACGTACAATGCTGCGGGTGATTCCATTGTCGCTGGTGCCGGCGCTACTAGCAGGCAGTGTGCCGGGGCAAGCTACGGCGGATTGGGAGCTAATCCAGCTTCAGGGGCGGTGACAAACCCTGCGTATGGATTCCTGGAAGAACCACGATTCTTGGGTTCCGGCGGAGGAGGTAACGAGTACTTCTGGGGTGGACATGGTGGTGGACGGGTTACAATCAATACTGCAACATGCATCGTCGATGGTGTCGTGAGAGCAAATGGCGGAGGTGGCTCCGGTGGATTCGATCCATCAGGTGGTGGCTCCGGCGGATCGATCTGGATAACAGCGGGGAGGATGTTTGGTACTGGTGCAATCGAAGCCATCGGTGGAGGAGCGAACGCTTGGACTTACTACAGCGGCTCTGGTGGCGGCGGACGAGTGGCTATTTTCTACGACACGACGAATTTACCAGTTGCGAACATTTCTGTCCGTGGTGGTTCAGGCAGTGGAGCCAGTGCCTCCGGTGGTACCATCTACCTGAAGGACAACGCTCAATCGCTTGGTAGCGTAATCATTGATAATGCCAACATCAACTGTGAATTGTACACTCCCTGGCGATCCGGACTTTCATTTATTCAGAGTCTCACAGTAATCAAAGCAGGAAAACTTGAGATTGGTACAGAGATCAACGTCGAAGGACCGATTCTTGTGACAAGTGGTGGTAAAATTGGTAGACCATAATAAGAACATAGCATATTGTATATAACATTTAAATCTATTATGAGGTGAATATGAAAAAAATACAAATAATATTGTTGATAATGGTCGTGAGTAGCTCCGTTAGTTTTGCATCAAATATCATCAAAATTCAAACTACTACTACCGCGTCTGGTGATACCGGCACATTTCCAATCGTCACGAAAAATTATGTATCAGTCAATGGATTGCATTTTGTACTTCAATATGAATCTAATCTTATCACTCCCATTAAAATCACGCCTGTTGAGAGGGCTGGACTTATCACAGGTTCATCCGCATCTCTCTTTGGTGAAAACAAAATCAATTTCCTTCTATATGATCAAGGGTTTAATTTTCTCCCTTCCGATTCTGGGACTATTTTTGAAGTTGAATACATTGTAACCGATTCACTAACTGATTCAACGGAAGCTCAGCTTGTTTTTACTGAAGCTATGGCGGCAGATTCGAGTATTATATATCTACCGTTTGAATTCATCGATGGAAAGATTACCATCAGTCCTGTGGTTGGTGTTGAAGCGATACATGAACTGTTGCCCGTGAAATTCGAATTATCTCAAAACTACCCCAATCCCTTCAATCCAACAACAATTATCAATTATCAATTGCCAATTGCAAATTTGGTAACGCTGAAAGTGTATGATGTTTTAGGTCGAGAAGTTGCAACACTTGTAAATGAGAAGAAGGAAGCGGGAAGATATGAAGTTGAGTTCAACGCCTCCAACCTTTCGAGTGGTGTTTTCTTCTATCGTTTGTCCGCCTCAGGCAGAGCAGGTGATTTTCTATCGACGAAGAAATTCATTTTGATTAAATAATTTCCCATCTTATATTAATAAAAATTTGATGGGACTTCCGGTTGAACAAAATAATAAAAACCTTATTAATTCTGGGGATCGTGCCTTCATTTCTTCTTTCTCAAGAAATCGGTACACGCTTCGATCGAATATCAATCAACGAGGGATTATCACAATCCACCGTCAATGCTATCCTGCAGGATCGAGAAGGATTTTTATGGTTCGGAACTCAGGACGGTTTAAATAAATACGATGGGTATAATTTCAAAATCTTTAGAAACAATCCTTCCGACTCGAACTCAATCTCAGATAATTGGATATCATGTTTGTATTTAGATAAAAATGGTGATATCTGGATTGGTACTTATCATGGCGGTCTAAATCGATACGATTCACATAATGATAAATTCACACGTTACTACCATCGCTCTGATAATCCTATTAGCATTAGCGGGAATAACGTCACATGTATGATAGAAGATCAACGAGGTATTTATTGGATCGGCGTCTGGGGAGGTGGAGTCAATCGGTATGATCCAAAAACAGAAGGCTTCACATATTTAAAGAATAATTCGAATTCATCGAACACACTTACAAACAATAACGTCCGCTGTATCATCGAAGACAAAACCGGTCTTATTTGGATCGGCACCTGGAATGGGAAAGATAATTCAGGTGTAGCTGTTGGTAGTGGTGTATATTTTTATAGAATGATATTACTCGATGGAACTAATCGAACCGACACGAAAACGTACGTTAATAAGATGGTACTTTTAAAGTAATAAAACATGATTGTTAAAGATGTACAATTATTGCCCTAGCCTCGGATGAGCTAGGGCTTTATTATTATTATTTCACTCGACATTTGTCCAATTATTTTATATATTTCAGCGTTCTATTTTTTGAACCAATTCCAATATCAAAAAAGGTGACAAATGAAACCTCTTTCTGAAGTCTGGTTGTTGCAAAAAATATTATTCTGCACTCATTTTTTTACACATCAAGAAAACCGTTCTCACTGGGAATTCCATCAAGCATGTAACCGAATAGATTACAAATCTCTTATTAAGGAAAATAAAAACAATACGAGATTATCATCACTAATGATCAAAGTTGAAGAATAGGCAGTCGAAATTAAATGGTAGAATTAGATCAACAAACATCTTTCATTTAAAAAAAATTAATCAACAATCAACAGAGGGACCCTTTATGAAAAAGTTCTTGATTCATTTTGTTATTATAGTTCTTGTTTTTCTTTCAATTGAATTAGAGACAAAAGCACAAATAAACCTTCCCGATAGTTTAATTTTCCAAGGATCACAATTTGATATCGGGGAAACCTGGCGCACTGCTACAGCGACGTCTTTTGGGCACTATACTATCAATTCCTATTTCAAAGAGCCAGATGGAACAGAGCATTTAGCATATGTCGATAATTATAAGCTATTCTATTTTAAATCAACCGATAATGGTGTTAGCTGGAGTAAGGAACAAATAGTTACAGGACATGAGGGAGATATTCAAAACTGTGCTTTGACGGTAGATACAGCCGGCAAAGTTTTTATCGGTATCACAGTTCACGACTTATACAACTACGCTAATCCAACGGGGATTACATCGACAACACAATATTTTTTATTCGATGTATATTGTGTTAATAACAAAACCGGAAGCTGGATTACAGAACTTGTCGGTCTCCATTCTTCGAGCAATTACGGACCACAAGTTGCCGGTCTGTTTGTCGATACAAGTAATAATGTTCATTTCCTGGCAAATTATTATGGATGGATGAGTTACGGTGGGACTGCCTGGGAATGGATTAGAAATTCTACATCGGATACTTGGGGATCAAGGACAACAATCGTCCAATTTACAGATGCTGGTATAGATAGGTTTATATACGGTACTTATACAATAGTACCAGATCAATTTGGAAACGTTACTCTTGTTATGTGCCGATATTATCCCACAAATCTGACACGACTTTTTTATGTCCGCTATAATGGCTCTACCTGGTCGGCACCGGTGAACATAACTGATACTGTTGCAGTTGCATGGAATAGGTTTGATGCAATAATTGATCCTGCTGAACATACTTACATTGCCTATTTCCAGAATAACGCACAAGGTGTTCCAGTTTTGAAAGTGATGA
>JACQYX010000011.1 GCA_016207985.1 Ignavibacteriales bacterium
GATCGATGACTTTGGTTGAATCGGTAATAAATTTTTTTATCTCTGAAGATGAACCGACCGCGACGATTATCGATTCATGAGCTGCGACAGCTTCGGCTTGCGGCTGAGATTTATCGACAGTCCAGATGCGACCATTCACAAAAACAATATCGGTATGCATTTGAGCAAATGTATTATTCAGACTGATATAGAATGAATGTATCGCAGCAAAAAGAAGGAATGCGATTATTTCTTTATAGTTTCTTGCCATTTGATTACTCCGACTTTTACGAGATCGTTCAGATATCGAGTTGTAATAGATTCGGGGATGCCAGGAAATTCAGAAAGAAAAAGATTCCGAACCTCCCAAAACTTCCGTTTGCCATCAATCAGGTTGACGAATTCGAAGCGTTGTTTTTCGTTCAGAGGAAAATCTTTCGATTCGTACCATGTTGCTTCATTCGCTGGCAATTTACTTTCAGGTATTCGAAAATCCAAAGGACCTCTTGTTGTCCGTATAGGGATTCTCTCGTCAGCCTTTTCGCTCAATGGCGGAGGAAAGTCGGAGGAATGTCCTCTATCTTCGGTATATTTTCTTGTGAAGCCAAAAAGGTGCTCAAAACGTTTTCCAAAATGGGGTCTTATTTGATTCAGGATGTCTCGTATCTCCGAATCATCGTTAAAATTTAATATTGAGTTTGCTGCTTCAATTTCCTCGTAAAATGCATAGTTGAGCATATTATCTGCTTCCGCCCACGCCATCGGGAGTGTTTTGATTGGAGCAGAATTGATATGATTTTTTGTCACGCGAACCATCTCGCCGAGGTTTTGATAAGCATTTGCCTTCATCAGTTCAATGAGATCTATCCCACCCTCTCGATTGAGATTGGCAAGATACCATAACGCTGATGTTGCGATCATTTCGGAGCGCTCAAGCTCAACCGGATCAACTTTATCCGGCGAGTCGTATGTTGTGTGATGTGTGTAATCAGAGTGTGAAATCATCACGGAAGGAATTTTCCTATCGAGGAACATCATATGGTCACTACCGCCCCAGTAGGGAACGACACGATAGTTGAATTGTGATCGGCTGCCGTTCGGTGTGCGGATATTCATCTTGTCGACCATGGATGCCATGTTTGCGATGACGTCATTCAGGCAGGATGGTACAGAGCGTGGGGTTTGAACGATGTACATTTTTGAGTGAAGAAGTTCGAGATTCTCTCCAACCATATCTAAATTAACGCTTGCTAAAATTTTTCCACCTTCCGCCGGTCCGGATAATTCGGGGTGCGCATCAATGTATGCCATCGTGCCATTCCATTCCGGTACCCAAAGAAATCGGAATGATCGTCTTGGTTGTGGGAGCTTGTTGCTGTCAATCAAGCTTTTGAGTGTGTGTGCGATGTCGAGGATTGCAGCAGAGCCGCTTGCATTATCGTTCGCACATTCCTTCGGATGATCGAGATGTGCGCTGAAGAGTAATTCTTGATCGGGAAATTCTTTCCCTCGTATATGTGCAATAACAACATCCATGAAATATGGATGAAGTCCTTTGCCCTTCACCCACCCGTGGAGGATTACTTTCTGACCTGATTCAAGTAAATTTTTAATTTTCTGGCCATGTTGATAGGAAATATTGAATCCGAAAGTTGTTTTCTTCAATTCATCTGCTTTAGGCCAAAGTCCGGAGTAATGGATCATATCAGGATTTTCTTGCGAACGCTTCTCGTCGATGAACCGCACAACTGCTTTCGCACCGTATTTCAATACTGCAAGTCTGTGTACATCTCCACCATAACCGGTGGTCAATACGAATTTCCCTTTCACTTTCTTACCGGTATAATCGCTGTCGTGTGTACCTGCACCAACCCAGATGACTTCGGCTTTAACATCGCCGTGATTTGAATATGTCATCAAACTCATCGGGATTTCTCTGAAAGAGACGAGTTTTTCAGGTGTTGGCTCTACGATACTCAATTCAGCATCTGCCACATCCTAACCTGATGGCGACTGCCACGTTTGGTAATTGATGATCCCATCGGATTTATATGATTCGATGTAAGCATCCTTGTACGAGAAGCCGAAATTCCTTAATTGTTCCAACACGTAATTGGCAGCTTCGCGATATCCAGGTGATGCTTGAACTCGATGATACTTAGTTATTTGTAAGACATGTTCTTTAGCAAGTTCACCGTCCAAACCTTCGATGAGAATGTCGCGAGTCTTGGAATCTAAAAGATCGAGTTGACTCTGGTTAAGAGCAATATTACAAAAAGTTAAAACGGTAACGATAAGAATAAATGAGCGTTTCATAATGAAAATCCTTGGAGATTCGTATTGGATAACAATTTAGATAAAAGATAAGAAATTTTTATCAATTCTATCAAGTACTATTTTCTTGAGCCAATACTCTCTTTAAATTAAACGTTTGAAGGTACAGTGCTTAATATAATTTTCTTGAAAAGAGAAGACTGACCGGCATACAGTGTGAGTCTTAATAACATCTTTATAAGAATATACAATTGTTGAACGAGTAATAGGATGATGACGACGACTGCACTTGGTGCGTGCAGTGCATCAGCAAGTGGATTGTAGATGAGGAGTACTGTGATGCCAATGATGAATAATATAAACGTTAATGAAAACGTCTTGAAGAAATTTCTGAACGTAAATCGTATCCCAAACCATAGTGCTTTTCTCATTCGATGTTCATTTGAGGATAAAACATATATGCGTGCATAATCAAGGATCAGATAATAAATAAGGATACCTATATATCCAAGTCCGCCTCTAATCCATGTTCCCCAGAAAGTAATGTATTGATATGGATCTTTGCCCCAAAAAATTCTCACAATCGCAATTTCAATAAATTGGAAACCGTAGAGAATAATGAAAGCAGGTATGCTCCACATGAACAACCTGAGAAATCTCCCGAAGTAGCGAGCGGAATATCCCCAGAACATAGCAGCAGAGTATCTTTCACCGCTGATGAATATTGAGTATGCACCCCCCGATAAGAATAATCCGCATAGCCAATACAGTAAAGGTATGATAAGTAGCGAGCCTTTTAAAGCATCAATACCACCTGAAGATTTTATTATAAATTCGAATAGAAAATCCATGTCCAATCTCCCAGCGAGCTTTTCACCCATAAGTGTATTACCTACGAAATCGCTGATGATCATCCGGAACGGTAGTACTATCATGAGCCCGAGAAGTAAATTAACGAGGTAGTACACAAAGATCATTCTTTTATTTCGCCAAGCGGCAACAAAACCTGATTTCAAACTTTTTATCATTATTCTTTCTCCTTCGATTTATAAAAGTGCTTGAAGGAATGTATAGAGATTCAAGAACTCCGGCTGATCGAGTATGAATTGAACCCAGAATAAAAACCGAACAGCTAATTTATTTACTCCAAGTGTTTGATGCTCGATTGTTTTACTGTTGTTTATAAGATTGATATCGAGAGGGATTTTATAATCCGGGTCGACAGTTGCGGAGACGAGTTTTGTGGATTTAATATAGCGATATTTCATCCAGAGTTCTTGTCCGTCCCATCTCTCACGGATTTTTTCACCATTCTCAAAAACCATTTCCAGCTCGAGAGGGAACTTGAACGCACCGAGACGTCTGACCTTGACGATATTGAGATATAGTTTCTCACCATCTTTCTCATTCTCCATTGTATTATGCGTTAACTCTTTCCCTTCGATCGCATCCTGAGTTGAGAATGAATAATCAAAGCCTTTGTCTTTTTCAATCTCTTTGCAAGAAACTACATCAATACTATAATCTAAAACAGCATTTGAGTACAACGCTTGTTCAAAAAACCAATTCAAATCCTGTCCCGAGACTTCATTTGCGACTGTGATGAAATCTTTTGTTCGCGGATGCTTAAATCGCCAACGCTCGGAGTAGGTTCGCATTATCTTTTTCATCGTCTCCTTACCTAGGTAGTTATGCAGCGTTGTTAAGAAAAGTCCCGGTTTCATGTAAGAGTTGATCCCATAACTACTTCCCGAGTAGTATTGCCACGAATTGCGAATAGTCGGATCAAAATCAGCACCCGTCATGTACACTGCCCGATGGAACTGAAGATCATTAATCTTGATTCCAAATAAATCCATCATATTGCCATCCGTGCCATAATGGTCCGAGATAATTTGATTCTCTGTATAAGTATTGATTCCCTCATCGAGCCAGCTCTCCTCAAATTCATTCGATGCAAGGAGGTGATACCAGTAATTATGACCGAACTCGTGGATGATAACCATTTCAACCATACGGATGCCTTCTGGTAATCCATAGGTTGTCCCTGCAGTTATTAATGTTGGATATTCCATCCCCCCTGAACCTCCTGCACCACGGCGAGGGTCGACGACTGTAAGATTTGGGTATGGATAATCACCGTACCAATTCTGAAAATATTCAACTGCGACTTTTGCGGCTTCGAGATGCCGGAGACCTTGATCGATATGATCGGGCTGCATTAACACCCTAATATCTACATCCTGAGCTCGTCCCGTAAACTCTACAAATTCAGGACTCGTTGTCCATGCAAAATCGTGAACATCTTCCGCATGGTAATAATGTGTCGCGGTTCCATCATCCTTGTTCTTGATTTCTACCTGTGTGCCAGTGGCACCGACAACGTTCTTTTCTGGTACGGTTATCCTCACATCGTATACACCGAAGTCGGCGAAGAATTCACCGTTCGCATGATATTGACGGCAGTTCCATTTACCATCGATGTAAACACCGGCTTTCGGAAACCACTGACTGACAAAGAAATATTCCTCTTTGGCGCCAGAGCGAGTCGATGGAGGTTGAGGGAGTCTTGAAGTAAAATCAATAATAATTTTTATAGAATCCCCCGGCGAAAGTGTTTTTGGAAGTGTCACCCGGCAAACTGTTTTATCATTCGTATTGTCGTCGTCCGGATGGATGAATTCCATAGACCTTGTTAGGTCCTCTCCTGTAGAGAGATTTAATTTTTTGATCTCACTAAATCCCCATATATCTTCCTTAGAATCACGGCTCGATCTTCCCGACTCTTTCATGAACGTCGATTTATTATTGCGGAAAGCATTCAAGTATAAATGGAATTGAAGCTCGGTGATCTTATCGGTTGTTTTATTGAACCAAGTCAGTACTTCATGTCCGTCAAACATACGTCTTTGTGGATCGAGTCTAACGTCGATATCGTAGTTGGCGATACGCGGACTCAATGGTTGGGAAGATAAATTCGGTTGGGCAAGAGTCATCGCTGCCCAATGATAAATAATAAATAAGATCGTAATTTGCAATCTAAGTATCGATTTCATTTTTACTATCCCTTTTTATGTTTCGGTACCAAACAAAATATATTTTTTATTTTTTTAGATATTTATCTAAGAATTCCAGTATAGATTTATAACCTTTTATCTGATTTTCTTTCTTCACAAAACCATGACCTTCGTCAGGGAAAACGATATATTCAACAGGGACACCATTCCTTTTGACTTCCTCAACCATCTCATCGGATTCAACTTTTAAAACTCGCGGATCGTTTGCACCTTGAAGTACAATAAACCCATAATTGCAGTCTTTGAAGTGTCGGCATGCCCCGTCGTGGCAAGAAATTTTTTTGCTTCGATGCAATCACCGAGGTCGGCTTCACCGTGTTTTAAGTCGTCCATCTTGAAAAATGTTTTACCATATCCGGAGCTTCCGCGATTATTAACATCGATTATAATATATCCGTGATTTACTATAAACTGTTTAAGTGCACTATAACCGACACGGGCTTGACCACCGGGTCCGCCATGTACCATGACGATCGCCGGAACTTTCTCGCCTCGTTTTACTTGATGCGGTTTGTAGTAGAGAGCTGGAATCTCTACACCATCGAATGAATTATATCGGACAACTTGTCCATCTACAAGATCGTTCGGATCGATTTCTGGATTCATCGTATTTGTTAACTGCTTATATGTCTTCGTTACAAAGTTGTAAACGAAGAGATTATTCGGGGCGCGAGAGCCATTAACGTAAAACGACATCCAATTCTCGCTGTCAGAAATATTGACCGAGGTGATTTCGGCATCAGGCAGTTTAGGTAAAGAGATATATTCTTTCTTCTCTGCGTCGTATATTTTAATTTCTGTTTTTGCATCGTTGTTTATGCCGATGATACGATATCTACCACTTCGAGAGAACGAGGCATAGAGTATATCCCAATTAGCTTCCTCAACCTTTTCAGTCTGGCCTGATATTATATCATAAAGTTTGAGATATGTAAACTCGCTGCCTTCATCTGTTAGAAAGTATAAACTTTTAGAGTCGACGTTAAAACTCTGTGGTGAATAATTGACATCTCCTTGATGAGGCGAGAGGTGTTTGATTGAATTCGCTTCTCGATCGTAGAGATACATTTCTGAGTTTACATTTGTAATGGTTTTTGTAAAAGCCATATAACGTTTATCGTTTGATATCGCTCCAAGATTATAACCCGAATCATTTTGGTAGATCATTTTGGGTGTAAAAGTGTCGATGTCCATTTCATAAACGTCCATGAATTTTGGATCTCGTTTGTTTGAGCCGAACAAGAAACTCTCCTTATCGTAGCTCCAATCATAAAATGTAGATCGAGCTTTATCCTCAGGTGTTAAATCTTGCACATTCCCATTTTCTTCCCGAATGTAGATATGAGAGATTTCATTGCCACCTTTATCGCTCGAGTATAGAATACGATTATCATTTGGGAAGAATGAGATTATAAAAATTGAGTTATCTTTTGAGTCGGTGATCTGTTCTATATCTCCACCGCCTATAGGTATTGTATAGGCATTGTAAATCCCGGTTTTATTGCTTGAAAACATTATTAATTTTTCGTCATGTGAAAATGAGCTGCCTCCGATTGAAACAGTGTTCATAAACTGTTCGATCGTGTACTGCTTCACTTCTCTGTAATCATCCTGAGACGAGGACACCGAGACTAAACAAAAAATTAATGCCATTGAAAAAATAGATTTGTTTCTCATATTTACTCCTTTTAGTTGTATCATGATTCTTTCTTTGATTTATTAATCAGTTTCATGTTTTCACTGCTTCTCAGTGAATTCACAAGCAAATGAGCTTGTCTTGTTGGTTCAGGAATACGATAACCTTTTACACATTTCATTATAAGCTCAAGGGCACCTTCGAGCGTTATTCGATTTCCAATAGAGACATATACCGGTTTGACATTCCTCTTCGTCCGAAGTGCCGCACCAACTATTTCTTCTTTATCAATCAAATATGAATAACAGCCGGCTTCGGGTTGAAATTCTTTGTATTTTCCAACAAGTATACTTTTTGCACAGCCCAATGTCGGTAAGTCGAGTACCAAACCAAGATGGCAGGCAATGCCGATTCGTCGTGGATGTGCATATCCATGACCGTCTATTATGACCGCATCAGGTTGAAGGTTTAATTTTGCCCAAGCTTCGAGTACGGCAGGTGATTCATGAAAAGATAAAAGCCCGGGTATGTATGGAAATGTTGCTTTTGTGATTACCGTGCTTCGATCAATTTCTCTCAAATGAGGTAGTTGGAGCACCACGATACCTGCATAGATTACGTCTGAATGTTTATCGAACGATAAATCACAGCCAGCAATTGTCTTTATCGGACGAGCAAATTTTTCTATTTTGATTTTTGATCTAAGCTGCTGTTGTATCTCAACCGCTTCTGCAGGTGTAACAGTCCAATGATGGAGCTCTTTCATTGCTTGTTAATGACTAAACACCCTGCTATGATATCGTGCAGGGCTTGCTTTTGCTGTGTGAAACCCGCCATGATATAACCAATGCTCAATGTCAGGCTGGAAATTATCTTTCCATAATATCTCCCGGTCGCCCTACCAAACGAGATTCTATTTCCCTTCATATCGGTTACAATAATACCGAGTGCCATTTTCCCTAACGTGGCGCCTTTCATCGATTCCATAAGAGCAAAATACAGCCATTCACCAACGATGATCGTCAATATCATCGCTATGTAAGTTCCGATGAGATAGAAAACAAATCCAACCGATGGATCGAAGTCCTCGTTCCATAAACCGATGCCGATCATCGCAAGAAAGG
>JACQYX010000012.1 GCA_016207985.1 Ignavibacteriales bacterium
TTTCTTCAGTATAACCGGAGAGATCGCTGAATCGTATTTCTTCGATGTCCACCTCATAAGTACCATCCGATTGACGAATCATAAAACCCATGAGGAGCGGGGCACCGGTACGCAGAGCAAAAACTGCCGGACCTTGATGAGTCGACACTTTTCTGCCGAAGAATTCCAAATATAGACCTCCTTCACGATCGCCGCTTTGATCGGGTGCGATAGCTACGACTCCTTTCTCTTTTAGAGTTCGGATTATCTCACGAACCGACATTCCCATCGGAACAATTTTATTACCAAACAAACATCTGTGCTTGTTTATCACGGCATCCACGAGTTTATTATTTTGTGTCTGAACAATGATAGTGAATGGAAGTTTTGAGAGATAGGCTATCCCCAGTGCTATCAGCTCCCAATTTCCGAAGTGTCCTGAAAGTAAAATCAATCCTTTACCTGTAGAATATTTTTCAAGAATCACATTCAAGTACTTCGTTTTTACAAGCTTCCCCAAAACTTTATCGGACAAGTTCGGAAACCACACTAACTCAACGAGCGCCGTTGCATAGTTTTTGAAAGATCCTTTTGCAATTGCAATTCGTTCACCTTCCGATTTTTCCGGAAATGCATATCGGAGGTTTTCCAAAGCAACTTCTCTCCTTTTCGGCACAATATAGAATGCTGCACTCCCAATCATAGATGCAAAACGTTGAGCTGATTTAAGCGGAAGGAGTAATACTAAATACCGGAATATTTGGAATAAAATAAATTCTATTCGATGTCGCATCGCAACAATCAGTGCATCTTTAAAGCGTAGCGTTCATACCACAAATCTTCGTGCAGCTCATTCCTATGAGTCGAGTGTACCAAAAGATAATTGCCCAAGCCATCCCGATCAACAAAAACAAAAATAACACCACCTTGGATATTGTTATGATGCCAGATTTCGTAAGGATTACTTTCCGATGTACTTGGATACCGCTCGATTTCATCGTAGGGACCGTAGATTACATGGATACGCCCACGATCTGTTTTCCATCCTTCACGGAAACCGGAGGAGAATAGTTCATTGGCGACTTTGATTCGTGTGTAGTAAGCTTCATCATTGACGATTGACGGCGAACTTGCACTCCGTTTCCGCCAAAACTCATAAAGATACTTCTGTTTAGCCCGGAGATCGATGAGCTGTTGATATTGTCGTCGTTCAAGATCTGAAGCGATATATTTTGCATACTCAAAATATCTATCGACCTCTTCCTCCAGCATTACTGAATACTTACTCTCATTTATTTGCATATCGGTGATACTGGCAGTCGTTTCCGGCATTGTGCCGTGTTTGTACACGAAAAATTTCCTATTTGTTTCAGCTATTAATGTTTTTAACGTATCGAGCAATGAAACACGGAATATATATGTCCCTGTCCGGAGCGCGGAAAGGTTGAGTGTTCCAATTTCTACACTAGAGTTCTAAAGACGGGGTTTTGTTTTATCTTTTGTAATGATTTCCCGTCCCGCTGCATCGATAACAGAAGTACGAATGATTATACTTGATTGATTATTTTGTAACAGCAAGTTGTATGCGGTTGTATAATAATACATTATGGGTAAGCCAGTCCCGTATAATCTGCTCGGGTTGGGAACGACTTCCAACGTATTCTTATAAAACAGTGATTGTGTGTTCGATGATGATTGTATTGAAGTACAAAACTCGATATCGCTCAAAAATTCTTTATCGGTTGGATAAATAATGACCGATAACGGATATGTGATACTATCTCTTCGGGATTGATCGAATGAATCATATGCTATAAGCGTAATAATATACTCACCGAAAGGTAAACCGAGCGATTGCAAACCGACTAACGTTTGCGGTGCTGATAACTTTTCTGGCTGTGTTATAATATGCGGAACGATCCATTCTTTGTTGGCAACCATTCTGGTGCTGTCACGAATTTCCAATTTAAAAAATATCTCGCCTTTGTATTGACCTGAATCTTCCTGATACGTCAAGCTCCCTTCAGAAAATCCGTAATATAACTCTATGAACGATTCAGTTGAATCACCATAAAATCGTGCAATATCCAGATCTACTTTGAAATCATTCTTCCCTTTGATTACGTCTTGTGCAAAGACTGAAGTAGAAATTAATGATGCTAAGATGCAAAATAATAAAATATATGATCTCGACATTTTCTAATCACCTATAATTTTAACAATGACACGCTTCCGGCGCTGGCCATCAAATTCAGCGTAGTAGATTTGCTGCCATGGACCAAAATCGAGTTTACCGCCGGTAACCGGAACAATAACTTCGTGATGGATCAACAAACTTTTCAGATGGGCATCACCATTCGATTCACCGGTTCGATGATGTAAATAATTATGATTAAACGGAGCTAATCTCTCGAGCCATTCGTCTATATCCTTTATCAATCCCGATTCAGCATCATTAACGTACACACCCGCAGTGATGTGCATCGCCGAAACAAGAACCATTCCTTCTCGAATACCGCTTCGCTGAACGATCTGCTCAACATCTGGAGTGATGTTAATGTATTCACGCTGTTTCTTGGTATTGAACCAGAGATATTCAGTTTTAGATTTCATATTTAAATTCTCTATACTCAATTTTTAGTTTCCCCGCTCGTTCCCAAACTCTGTTTGGGAACCTAAGAGTCAACTAAACAACACGTTAGTTCCCAAAGGTGACTTTAGGAAGCAGGAGAACAACGGTCGGGAGTGGACAGATTGTGTGAAAACTATTTAAAAAGGATTGTCATTCTGAACGAAGTGAAGAATCTGGAGCAAAATTAAGTCTCTTCGCTCGCGCTCAGAGTGACAATTAGACTTTCCACACAGTCTGGGAACTCCCTCCTAACTCGCTAAAAAACCTCCATTAACATATTAAACATCGCATTTTTGTGCATAAAAAAGAAGGCATCCCGACTTTCGATCAGGATGCCTTTTGTGTGGATTAAAGAGAATGTGGGTTAATCCCATTCCAAATTTTCGGAACGGGATTATTCCGTCTTTAATTACTTCATCAAGACTTGTCCACAGTAGCATGTCGTAGCCCGAGTGGCTCTGGCACTTCGTCTACTATTGAATTAGACCTTCAAGGTCTTAGAGACCTTGAAGGTCTGAAGCTTTAGCGGATGAGGATCATCTTCTTAACCGTCTGGTACGAGCCAAGCTGAGCTCCATCCTCATCGATTCCTTCGGCGACGAGACGATAGAAGTATATACCGGAAGCTAGTGTCTCAGCACTGAATTCAACTTCCTGCATACCTTCGGCCATCTCTTCCCGATCCAATAATGTCGCGATCTCCTGACCAAGCATATTGTACACCTTCAACGTGACGATTGCTTCTTCAGGTAGATCGAACTGAATCGTCGTTATTGGATTGAACGGATTCGGATAGTTCTGATACAACGCATAAGCTACCGGCTCCTGCGGCACTCCACCCTGCATCGGTATTATTACCGCCGGTATTGCACTCGGATTCGCCCTGAGATACGAGACTTCCGATAACATCTTGTATCCCTTAAACACTAACGAATCTGCAAAATAAAGTGTATCGAGCGGTCCTTCAAATGCTCTATTGATGCTATCTACCGTTGCCGCGAGATTTGAATATACCGATGATTCAGCAAATACTTTGGCTTCGGTGACTTCATCATACTGTCCCATCATCACTGAATCACCATATGCTGCGATTTCTTTTATCATCAATCCATTCAACGGATTGCTCGTGCCGTCTTCGTATATCAACTCACCAAAGCCCCTTGGTATCTTGCCCATTCCGCTTGCGGTGATGTTGAACTTCAAAGCTACCAGTCCTGCGAACAGCTTGTTGTCGTGCTTCGTAGGCGGCAACGATTTTTGTTGTTTCACGAGCGGCTTGGCATTAACGAACGCATCAAATCCTCTCGGTGTCCCTGTATGAAGTGTCAATGACTTTTTCACAATCAACGTTTTCAGAACATCGCCGTACTTCAACGTCTGGAACCAGCCATATTGCTTCACACTATCTGTTCGTATCTTTCCGACTACCATTCCATCCGTACCATAACCACCATCTAGGAATGTCTCGAACAAGGCATTCACGCGGTTGGGCATCGGAAGCTTCGGAACGTTATGCACAAACGTGACTATCTTTGAGGATTTTCCAAGCTGTGCACCATCCCTTGACCACCAGTATTTCGATATCTTTTGCTCCTTACCTTTATTGCCGTAGCCGTAGACGTATACTGTATCGCCTGCATTGAGTGTGGTTGAGAATGCAAAATCCCACTTCTTGTTCTTCGTCTCTGCAGGTGTCGCTGTCGATGGCGGGATCGTTCCGAATGGGAAACCGTCTTCTATCGCATGACTGAACTCCATATGGAGATCGTTTACATTGTTGCTATCGCAAACGACATACAACAGGAAGTCTACTCTGACCGGTTTGCGTTTGACGTATTTATTGATCTTACCTTTATTGTCTACATCGAGTGCAACACTCTCCGGCATGAAGCTGCGGTACATCGCCAAGTAAGCCGAGTCGCGCTCGAATGTTGCCGTGATGTTTTTGTTCGCATCCATTATGATACTTAACGGATTGGTTGTGCCTGTTGCACTTCCGCTCCACTCCTTGAATTTCCAACTTAAATCATCCGGCGTTGCTGTTAGCTCAACCGAGGTTCCATGATTGTATGTCGGCTGATCTGGATCCTTGGTAACCGTACCACTTCCGACGACGGCAACATCTAATGTATATGTGTTGATGGCATATTTCGCAGTGATGCTGTGGTTCGCATCAATGTCTTTAAATGTATAGCTCGTCGTCGAATCCGGAACATATACATCGTCTGCAAATACACTATCCACATGGTAGCCAACACTGGGTGCTATAGCGAAAGCAAGATCATCACCGCAGTTGACGACCGAAGTGCCCGGAGTTATTGTTCCGTTTGCACCTTGTGTAACGGTAATTGTATATGTTTTCATCGCGAACTTTACATAAATCGTATGGTTCGCATCGACATCGTTGAATGTGTAGCTCGACGGTGCACCAATATATCCATCATCTACAAATACACTATCGACTTTATAGCATGTCGCTGGATAGAAGTCGAATGTCTGATCGTCACCTGCAGTGACTATCACCGATCCTGATGGATTTATCGTTCCGTTCGGACCTGCTGTTGCGAGGATTGTAAATGATGTAATAACTGGCTCACCAATTGCAAAGT
>JACQYX010000013.1:0-4667 GCA_016207985.1 Ignavibacteriales bacterium
CACTTCAGAAACTTCTAATATACATTGAAAGGAATGATTATGAAACATATGAAAAAAGAACATTGTGGTAAGTCAAAATATTTGTCGGGCAAGCGTGTTCTTCCAAAACCAATTAGAAATGACAGCGAGATTACTGATATAATTAATAATATGGACGCTTACAATGGCGGTCGGCTTAGAGCAGCTTGCCAGCTTCTGCATGATAAATATTCTCGTCGCGATGTTACCATTGGATTAAGCATCGCCGGCGCATTGACTCCCGCGGGTCTTGGTCCATCTGCAATTATCCCGCTCATGAATCACGGCTTTGTGGATTGGTTAACTGCAACAGGTGCAAATATGTATCATGATCTTCACTATGCTTTTAATTTACCGATGTTCCGTGGCAGTCATACTGTCGACGACGCAGATTTGCGTGATAAGGGCGTAACAAGAATTTATGACATCCTATTCGATTATGAAGATGTTTTGATGGAAACAGACCGTAGATTACGGCAAATATTAATACGACCTGAATTCCAGAAGGAAATGGGAACACGAGAATTTTATTATCATCTCGGAAAAGTAATTAATGAACATGAGAAGAAAAATAAACTTGGTCAAGTAAGTGTATTAGCCGCAGCTTACCGAAATGGTATTCCAGTCTTCACTTCATCACCCGGTGACTCGACTATAGGTATGAACGTAGCCGGACTTGAGCTGCTTGCAGAAGCATCTAATCTCAATAATAGATTCAAGTTAAAAATCAATCCAAGCATCGATGTAAATGATTCTACGGCAATAATATTAAACGCTAAGAAATATGAAAACGGAAAAACAGGAGTAATTCTTATTGGTGGTGGAAGTCCGAAGAACTTTATGCTGCAAACCGAGCCGCAAATTCAGGAAGTGCTGATGATTCCTGAAGCGGGACAAGATTACGATATCAATATCACTGATGCAAGACCAGATACAGGTGGTCTTTCAGGCGCACCGCCAAGTGAAGCTGCAAGCTGGGGCAAGATCGATCCCACAAAGCTTGAGGAAACTGTTACAGCGTATATCGATGTTACGGTAGCATTCCCGTTGATGGTAGCTTATGTATTGCAGTCAACAAAGCTGAAGAAACTGAAGAGATTATACGATCGCGGAGATGAGCTACGAGAAAAATTAATTAAGTCTTATTTAAAGAACAATAAAGAAGTCACGGCTTTACGAACACTTATTAAGAAGCTGCCCGTTTAACCAAGAAACATTTGCTCCACATACTTTGAGGGAATAATAAATCATGAAAGAAGAATTACTTGAATTAGTTGAGAGGAATGGTACTCCGCTCTTCATACTCGACCACAAAATAATACGTGAGAACTACAGAACATTTAAAAAGTACCTGCCACGGGTTCAATGTTACTATGCGGTCAAGGCAAATTCCAATCAGCAAATAATCGAAACTTTATTCCATGAAGGTTCAAGTTTCGATGTCGCTTCTTACCATGAATTCATGCAAGTGTATCAGTATATCAAACATTTTGAGAAGAAAGACAAAAAGTATTATGTATGGGACAAAATAATTTTTTCTAACACGATTAAAGACCGTACCACTCTCCATCGGATAAAGGAATATAAGCCGCTTGTAACTTATGATAACATTGCTGAAGTTAAGAAGATTAAAGAGTATTGCGATACGGCGGGATTAGTATTGCGATTGAAAGTTCCCGACACCGGTTCACAAGTTGAGATGAGCTCAAAATTTGGTGCCGAGCCAGGAGAAGCTCAAGACCTGATCCAGCAGGCGTTTGACGCAGGATTGACGGTTGAAGGTATCAGCTTTCATGTTGGAAGTCAATGCACGAACTTCAACAACTTTACAGAGGCACTCGCAATTACTTCTGAAATATTCCACTCTGCCCGCAAAAAGGGATTCAATCTTAATTTGATAGACATTGGCGGTGGATTTCCTGTTCCTTACGATCCGCAGGTTCCGGAATTTGAAAAACTTGCGAATATCTTGAACTCAGAATTCAAACGATTATTCCCTGATGACATCCAAATACTTGCAGAGCCGGGACGATTCATTGTGGCAACTGCCGCTGTGCTGGTCTCAGAGATAATAGGCAAAGCCCGAAGGGATGGAAAAGTATTCTATCACATCAACGATGGTGTTTACCATACTTTTTCAGGTGTGGTTTACGACCATTGGATACCTAATTTCAGAGCATTTAAGAATGGTGAAACTGAGATTTGTGCAGTAGTTGGACCGACCTGTGACAGCTTCGATAAGATTTCTCTCTCTGTTGAGCTTCCCGGTAATCTTGAAGTCGGGGATTATTTGCTTACTGATAATATCGGTGCATACAGCATCGCCTCAGCCACGAAATTCAACGGTATCGAGGGGGCAAAAATCGTTCATAAGAATTTGAATCCAGTGGCCTAGAATTGTTTCTCAGTGGATTGGTGAGAAGTTCTCTATGAAGAAGAATCTTGGAAGAATAAGAAATTGAAAAGAATGATAATAAATAAACAGTCAACGTGATCTTCACGCTCATTCTACATCGCACTCATGATGGTTCAATTTATTCGATAAAACAATTAAACTCGATTAATGGGATAAGTAACTATGTATATCTCTTCTTGCTTAAATCTCTCTTTCAACACTTCTTTGTATTTTCGGAAAAATTCAATATCAATATTTGAAGTGTCAACAGTAAATTTGTGGTTATCTTCTTCGTAAATTATTCCCAGATTTTGCCATCCGCCCTTCCCCTCGTTAACCGTTACCCCATGAAATTTATTGAGCAATTCTTTCCAAGTGAGTTCGAACTTTTGTGGTTCAACCTTATTGCCATCGTTATAAGTTTTGGGTATAGTAATCTCGCATCGAAACACTTGATTCACTTATTATTGTAATCGAAACATTGTTTTCCCTAAGTAAGTAGAGCTGATTCTCAGAGATTAAAAATGTTCCGTTATCATAGGAAGAAAACTTATCGCCATTTTCTAATAATATATGGAATCCCCGGCTTCCTTCCATTTTAATTAGATATTGCTTTACAACTAGAGGTAACACCAAATCAAGACTTGGCACATAAAATGAACTTGATGTGGCATCGGTTTCGATAGGTATGTCAGTACAAAATTCTATTTTCGATATCCCCAACCATGATTTTGAATCAACAGAACATGTTCCAGAATTCATTGTGTACACCTTTGATTAAATAATTTTGCAACACTTTTCTCTTTGACCGATTGATAACCGCCCGTCTTGGTAATTGTAGCTACGTCAATTTCTCCACCAACTCCACGTACTCCTACATAGAATGATTGCATCTCAATTGTTGTTCTAATAAGTAGAACTGAAAGATTAATACAATCTTGCAGCGGTAGAAATTGGTATGGGATGTTCACTTGTACGGCCTGAAGTGTCTCTTTTAGTTTCAGGGTTTGTTCAGGAGTCAGCTTCAGATGATCTTGAATAACCATGGGCACGAGCGGATCGTAGCCGTGAATAAGTCTGCCAACAAAATCTTGTTGACCACCCCACACTGCACCAAAACTATTGCCAGGATGCCATTCTTTTGGGTCTGGTTGACCTGGAATACTAAATTCATAAACACATCCATAGGGAGCATTTTCATCATATCCTGCTAAGAGAAATGTCATTGCGGGACCTTTATAATCTTTCATCTCTGGCATTCCTTGTTTCTTCCAACGATCCATAAAAAAAACGCTGAGACGCCTTGC
Source organism: Ignavibacteriales bacterium (assembly GCA_016207985.1). Classification (GTDB taxonomy): domain Bacteria; phylum Bacteroidota; class Ignavibacteria; order UBA10030; family SZUA-254; genus JACQYX01. The sequence continues at coordinate 3,721 of JACQYX010000013.1, forward strand.
AAATTCTTGGATTCCTATGCGTTTCTCTTTAGCAATCTGCGCCTCAAATTCTGGTATATAACTGTGAGCGGTTCTGGGGTTGTTTCCACCAAGCGCACCCAAACCGTAAGTGACCACTCCAACATATTCTTGCTTATTAAAACGAAGCAATTTTGTTGTATTGTCAAAGGTTGAGGGAAGTAATTGACCATCAGGTAATTTTGCCATTAGAGTGACTCTACTGTCAGCGGCTAATACTATACCCTCCGGGCCTTTGAAAATTATTCCGAGCGACATAGAATTTAAGGAATTAGCGTTTGTTTTACTAGAATTTTAATATCCTAACATAAAATACGGAGAATCCAAGTGAATGTCAACTTTCTACTTAACCCGAATATTCCAAAAATAATAATATCCGCAGGCACTTCGGGTATCTTCATTTCAGTTTTTTTCTCTTAGTCGTTAAATACTGATAACGTACATATGATAGAAATCCTCGGAATTCTAGCATTTTAGACAATTTAATTTTCAAACCTCAAATCTTGCTTTTTTCGGTCTCCAGTAGACTTGAATATAGGTTATCCTAGTCGAGATAATGTTAATCCTATTCAAGTTAACATCTGTTCCAGTGGAGACTAGGTTTACCCATGTTAGGTATGTTCCAGCGCTTCCAGCACCAGCTCCGCAATATCCTTCACCTGCACTCGCTCGCTTGCTTCTTTGTCTTTCACACCGTCCGTCATCATCGTCATACAGAATGGACAAGCAGTACCAATTACATCGGGATTTATAGCGAGAGCTTCTTCTGTTCGCTCATGGTTTACACGCTTACCCGTCCCGGCGGGCGAGCCAAGCGTTTCCTCCATAAACATCCTCGCACCGCCGGCACCGCAACAGAATCCTTTATCGCCTGAGCGTTTCATCTCGAGTGTTTTTACTCCCGGTATTGCTTTAATCGCTTCTCTTGG
>JACQYX010000013.1:4733-9788 GCA_016207985.1 Ignavibacteriales bacterium
TAAATCTCGTTGTACCTACCAAGGTAACAGGAATCGTGGTAAGTTATCTTGGCTTTATTTTCTTTTGAGAGTTTTAATTTCCCCGAGTCAATTAATCCCATAATGAAATCGGTATGGTGAACAATTTCATAGTTCGCACCAAACTGTGGATACTCATTCTTCAATGTATTGAAACAGTGCGGGCAAGTGGTAACAATCTTCTTGAACTTATATTTGCTCATCGTGGATACATTTTCATTGATCAGCATTTGAGCAAGATACTCGTTGCCTGCGCGCCTCGCTGGGTCGCCGTTGCATTTTTCTTCAATACCGAGGATTGCAAAATCAACTCCAGCAATCTGCATAAGCTTTGAAAACGCTTTTGTTACTTTTTTATATCGTTCATCATAAGAGCCGGCACAGCCAACCCAGAACAACACATCAACCTCTTGTTTCGTTGACATGAGTGGAATATTCAAACCTTCCACCCAATCGGCACGAGTTGAATTACTAAAAGCCCAAGGTGTGAAGTTTCTTTCAAGATTCTGGAAAACTACTTGCATCTCCTTCGGGAATCGAGATTCATTCAACACAAGATATCGTCTCATATCAACAATCGAATCGATGTGTTCTATTTGCACAGGGCATTCTTGCAAACATGCCATACAGGTCGTACACGACTATAGTTCGTCTTCGCTGATATAATTATCGACTAATTGTTTGGTTAATCGTTCGTCGGTTATTATATCATCCTTTGAATTCTTCCACTGTCCATTGACAAATGACAATTGACCATTGACCATCATAGGTGCTTTTTCCATTAAACGGTGTCTTATATCAACAATAATCTTCTTAGGTGAAAGCGGCTTGCCTGTGATATTTGCAGGACACGAAGCAGTGCATCTTCCACATTCTGTGCAAGTATATCCATCAAGCAATTGCTTCCATGTCATATCTTCAACATCAGATGCACCGAATTTTGTCGTAGTCTTATCAGTAAGATTAAGCATCTTAAGATTTGCACGATTATCAAGTTTGGCAAGATAGACATTAGGTATCGATGAAAGAATATGAAGGTGTTTTGAGTATGGAAGATAGTTCATCAGCCCAAGAACAAACAGGATGTGCAACCACCAAAATATTTCATACCACATATGCTGCTGCTCAGAAGTTAATCCATCAAACAAACCTGCAAGCTGAATTGAAATAAATCTTCCCATATAGATGGAACAATGAGATTTCGCAAATTGAACAGCGTTCTGTCCAAACATCGACAGCATGATAATCAGTATCATACCGAGAATGAATGTTGCATCGAATTGTGCATGCCCAGTAACATCAAGCCGTTTTGGACGAATGATATACCTTCGGAACAATGCAAAGAGAACCGATCCTACAACTAATAATCCGAATAAATCCTGAAGCGCTGTGAGATAGATGTAAACTCCACCAAAAAATCCAAAATCGAATCCGGGATATAATCCATCTCCAATCGTCTCAATGATCGCAAGAAGTAAAACTACAAATCCCCAAAATATGAGAAAATGCATTATGCCGGCGACCGGGTCACGGAGTAGTTTATTCTGACCGAAGGCAACGATCAGAACGTTCTTCAAACGACGAGATGGGTTATCGAATCTGTTCTCCGACTTTCCGATTTTTAGATAAGAGATTAATTTTCGAACATTGAAACCGAACCAAAAAAAACTACTTATCAGAACGATAATAAAAAGGATAGATTTGAAAGGCATATAATAACCATTTTTTAAATATTAAGAATCAAGTAGCATATCTCCTTCAAGAACAGTTACCGCGTATCCTCCAATCTTTACAAAAATAGGATTGTCACCAACAACTTCTAACTCGACCGAAACTCGTCCACATCTTCCAAGAGTGTCGCCCTGTTCTCCCTGAAACCTACACATACCTTCTTCAACATTTAGAAGTCCAAGTTTAAATAAAATAACCGCCAGAGGACCATGTGCCGAACCGGTTACCGGATCCTCATTGATACCCTGTGTTGGTGCAAAAAAACGACAATGAACCTTCGAATCCCTGTCAACAGTTTCTGTCGTATAAACACACATTCCCTGTAAGTTACGTGTCTGTAAGAAGTACGACATTGTCACGATATTTGGTTTCATATTAAATAGAGTGTGATAACGTTTCACTCTGATATAAATATTACCATCGCATATATCAGCCATCTTGTTTTCGTACTCACCGGGTGTAATATTCAGGATGCGAACCATCTCAACTTTTGGCTGTCCTCCTGTTTCGATTGGTTTAATTTTCATTCCTAATCTTATTAAAGTATCTTCAGGTTTTTTGATTACTTCAACCGGCAATATACCTGATGCAGTTTCCAAGCGAAATCGATATTCTCCGGGCTTATCTATTCCCATTTTATTTTCTTCTGCTAAAGCATGAAAGCTTGCTATAGTGGCATGACCACAGAGCTGCACTTCTGTAACTGGTGTGAACCATCGAATGCGACAATCAGCATCTTGTTTTGTTGGTGGAAGGATGAAAGCAGTTTCAGAAAGATTAAGCTCGCAGGCAATCGATTGCATTTGTTGATCACTTAAATTTACAGCATCTAAGACGACCCCTGCTGGATTCCCTGATCGAGGCTTTCGGGTGAATGCATCCACAATCTTTATTCTAATTTTATCCATCAAAACACTTTTAAGATTGATTATGATATGTCAACAGAGTCGGCGTTGAGAGCACGAATTTATCTTTTGTGGAATTCCAAATATGGTTTTTATTGAACATTTTAAAAATATTTTGAAGCTTAATCGAATTCGTTGTTTTTTTTGTATAAGATAATCATCTCGTACAAGAATATCAAGAATATTTTTTTACAAGAAAAATATTACGAAGAATGGCGTAAATTTTCCTCATTTTCGATATTTTGCAAGGAATTCTTTCATATGTTTCAATGCTCGTGCTCGATGACTGATATGGTTCTTTTCTTCAAGCGCTAACTCGGCGAATGTTTGATTATACCCATCCGGAAGGAACAATGGATCGTAGCCGAAACCACCGATACCCCGCGGTTCTTCGATTATTCTGCCTCTACAAATTCCTTCGACAATCTTTTCACAACTTTTATCTTTGTAAACAACGACACATCGGAATTGGGCACTGCGCTTCTCTGTAGGAATGCCTCTTAAAGCCCTCAGCAATTTTTTATTGTTTTCATCATAACTGACATTCTCACCTGCGTACCGTGCGGAGATTACACCCGGAGCCATATTAAGATAATTTACTTCAAGTCCTGTATCATCGGCAAGTGTAGGTACTGATGTTGCTAAAAATATTTCCCTTGCTTTCTTGAGAGCATTTTCTTCTAATGGAGAATCGATCGGGACATCACGCAAACTTGATATTATTGAAGCAGCTATCCCGAGATCGACTGCCGGTTCATCAACATGAATTCCTCCTGCGATGTTAACGAAGACATCGTGCTGCCCTAACAACATACCGAGCCGTTTTTCAAGAACGGCAATCAACAAGCCAAGTCGGCGGTAATCGAAACCGGTTGTATTACGTTGAGGAACACCATAATTCATCGGAGTTACGAGTGCCTGGACTTCAATCAATATTGGTCGAGTACCTTCAACACTTGCTACAACAGCCGAACCAGATGCCCCGAATGAACGCTCGGACAGGAATACTTCAGACGGATTCTTTACTTCCTGCAATCCGGTATCACGCATTTCGAATACACCGATCTCGTTTGTTGAGCCAAAACGATTTTTAATCGCTCTTAAAATCCTATACGCATAGTGTCTTTCCCCTTCAAACTGGAGAACCGTATCTACCATATGCTCGATAACTTTGGGACCGGCAATTATGCCTTCTTTAGTAACATGACCTATCAGAAATAAAGGAATTGATTTTTCTTTCGCGATGCGAGTAAAGATAGAGGTCGATTCACGCACTTGACCTACACTGCCGGGTGAACTTTCGAATTGCGGTCGGTACATCGTTTGAATCGAATCAACGATGATGATATCGGGCGGTGTGCGCTCAATTATCTCGGTAATAATGTCTATATTTGTCTCTGATAAAATAAGAAACGAATCTGTTGATTTAAAATTCAACCTCTCCGCTCGAAGCTTGATTTGTTTCGATGATTCTTCACCCGAAATGTAAAGAACGACATGTTTCTGTAGATGTCCGGCAAGCTGCATCATCAAGGTCGATTTGCCAACTCCCGGATCGCCCCCCAATAGGATCACCGATCCTAAAACGATTCCACCACCTAAAACCCTATCGAATTCGGATATAGTAGTTACAACTCTCTGATCTTCGCCAAACTCAACTTCGTTAAGCGGTATTGCCTTCACTTTTGTAGATGATACAGTTTTCTTTGCAGTTAATTTATGGGAGAGCTCCTCAACGAAAGTATTCCACTCATTGCAATTAGGACATTTCCCCACCCAGCGGGGCGATTCGTAAGCGCAATTCTGACAGACGTATTTTGATTGGATTTTTGACACTCAGTGATTCTCTCTCCGTAGATCTTTTCCCCACATCAATTTCGTCCGCAACAGATTAAAATAATTTCGTTTCTTCCGTTTCACAAGCTTAACCATATACGGTGCTTTCTGGATAGTGAACTCAATCGGTGCATCATAAAACTTTTCTATTTGCCCATCGGCAATCATATGAACCGGCTTTACAGACACGCCTACTTTTATTTTAATTATACTATCGTCCGGAACAATCACAGGGCGTGCTGATAATGTATGCGGTGAAATCGGATTGACGACAATAACATGAGATTTGGGAACAACGATTGGTCCTCCACTCGAAAGCGAATATGCAGTCGAGCCGGTTGGTGTCGCTATGATTAATCCATCCGCTGTATAAGTAACCAGATAATCGTTATTCACACTCGTCTCAAGATCAATAATTCTCGGCGATGAACCCTTGTCTATGACAATATCGTTCAGCGTGAGATATACCTGCTTATCGTTTACGCTCGTAGTTTTAAGAATTATCCTCTCTTCAATAAAATATCTACCACCGATTATATCCGATATACATTCCTGTAATTCATCA
>JACQYX010000014.1 GCA_016207985.1 Ignavibacteriales bacterium
TTTATGCGAACCGCTGCATGGTGGCAGGAAAAGATAAACACACAACTCGCTTCGTGGGCACAGTTGAGACACGATAATTTGCTCTATGCCAAGCAGTCGTATACTGGTGGTGCTGTCTGTTCCTTCCCATATACATACATCGAACCATATCCCCAATTCTTCGACGCTATTAAAACTTTTGCAGACATTGCAAGAAATAAATTTCAAACGATAGGTCTGCCAAAAATGTACGGTCAATATGATATCATTTCATATTTCAACAATATGTATTATATCATGGATACACTCAAAACAATTACAGAAAAAGAATTGATAAACGTATCTCTTTCTGAAAATGAAACTAAATTCTTACAAAAGGTCCTTGTGAAAGAATTTGGCTGTGTAGAAACATACGTTGGATGGTATCCACAATTATTTTATGGCGAGGATGGACAAGGTGGGGTGTTTTGCAAACAAGATTATTTAGTTGCCGATATACACACTGCTCCAACCGATGCATCCGGTTATCCGATTGGTTGGGTATTGCATGCAGGAACGGGTAAAATAAATTTAGGCGTATTCATCGCTCAATTACCGGATAATCAAACAGTTGCATTCGTTGGTCCTGTCATGAGCTACCATGAATACCTGACTACAAACTTTCTCAGACTTTCTGATGAGGAATGGAACGCATCCTATCTTCTCAATTCAACACGACCCTCGTTCGTGAACAGTTATTTAGCCGATTCGCTCGGGAATGAGCTACCACAAGGATTGAATCTATTTACTTCGGTAGAGGATAAACCCTCACAACAACTTCCAAAGACGGTCGTTCTGCACCAGAGTTACCCGAATCCATTCAACTCATCGACTATTATCAATTTCAGTATTCCACATACTCAGAGTAATTCATCGACTGAATTAGCGATATTCAACATTCAAGGACAATTAATAAAAAAACTTTTAAAGCACACGTTACCGAGCGGTAATTACATGACAAAGTGGGATGGAAGAGACGAAGATGGAAAACAGGTGAATAGCGGAATCTACTTTTATCGCCTTAAAGTGGGATCAACCATCTTGAGTGGGAAAATGGGACTGATTAAATAAATTGTAAAGATTCCGAAAAATTATTTCTCTTAAAGCATCAATTGCATCTGAGTAAGTATAGATTTAATACTCAAGAAGCAGGAGTATCCGATTTTGTATTATACCGCTTCAGGAGTATTGCCAATCCAAAAAGAATCAGAATCACGGGCCAATATGTTCGTACCGCATCCCATACATCCCATCGATAGAAAAATCCATACTCCGTTAAGATAAATATACTACCGATACCGCTCAAGACAATCGCGGGTATGAGGAGTGGCCAGTCTTTGAAGTTATTTAAATACATCATGAAGAAAGCAATACCGAAGATGAGAAACGATGCAGGGAAAAATGTGTGTGCATAAATCTCGAAGTAGTCGATCGATTTAAGAAGGAAGAATAAAGAGTAAAGGAATAACACCGTTCCCCAATATATTTTCGCCCGTCTATTCTCTGTAAAGCCCCTTCCTACTGTCACAATTCCTATCAGCATCAACAGGGGCCAAAAGATGGTGCTAAAATCGATGTTCAATACGTCAAGTTGGTCTAACAACATTGCAGCACCGATGACAATTAATGCAATTCCAAACCAGGATGTTTTAAAATTATTCATGGATAAATCCTTACATGTTTCGAGGAATCAATTTCTCTTCCGGCATCACGATGCCGAGGATGATGTAAATAAGTAATCCCCATCCGAACGACATTAGAACAAGAGCAACGAAGATGAAGCGAACGAGTGTCGGATCGATATCGAAGTAATTTGCCAGACCGCCGCATACACCGAACAATTTCCGATTCGTTTTTGAGCGTCTGAGCTCCTTTGCCGGCTGATTTGGTGGAGGAACATCTGTACTTACAGTATCTGATATATTAGGTTGTGAAGGCATTTCCCTCCTTACAGCGCAGGCAACATTACAGTTCTTGAGAAAGACCACCAGCCAAATCCCCAAAACCAACCGACGTTCATTAAAAGAATGAAAGCTCCAACGAGTATCAGCATAACACCAAAAAAACGTCTTTTATCGGGTGATCCATTATTGGTTGTTGATTGAGGAGCGACAAGATGATCCGGGTTGACGGGCATTATAATCATTGCGATGATGTATAAAATAAATCCCGATCCACCCATCAATGTAAGAAGCACCCACAGAAGGCGAACGATGGTTGGATCGACATCGAAATATTCAGCAATTCCTCCACATACGCCATCGATCACTTTATTCCGACGTGATTTGTATAACCTGCGGGGAATATTTCCATTTGCTTCCATTTTTCAGCTTTCTTTCATTTTCTACTACTGCTTACGAATTGTATGATACAAATGTTACGTCTTTTGTGTTTTCATTTCTTTGAGTGAGTACCAACACATAATATAGAATGCCGATTCATTTTCTATGAACCGGCATAGTTTAGTTACTCGTTTCCTCATCACACACAGCAGTTTGAATTTATACTTCCATTATCTCTTTTTCTTTTAACACTACAAGATTATCTACATCTTTGATGAACTTATCCGTCATTTTTTGTACATCTTGCTCGGCGCGCTTTCGTTCATCCTCCGAAAAGTGCTCCGACTTCTCGGATTTTTTTAAATGTTCTATCGAATCCCGACGTACATTGCGATTCGCAATCTTACCGTCCTCGGCAAACTTCTTCACCAATTTCACAAATTCTCTCCTGCGCTCTTCATTTAACGGCGGCATGGGAACACGGATACCGTTTGCATCGACGATGG
>JACQYX010000031.1 GCA_016207985.1 Ignavibacteriales bacterium
TGTGAACTTCTATCACCTTAGAGGCGTATTGCTCGACCACACCCTTTGTAATCTCCATCCGCACTTTCACTCGCTCATGCTCTTCTTTATCTCTTAAAAAAACTGCTACAAAATCTTCTTCCATCATCCGACGCAGTACACGCCAGCCAACAAGCTCGTTGTGGTTCATCTCCGGAAGCACATGACCGAATGCAAGCTGCTTGGCATTCTCGGCAACCTGTCCTCGCCAGCGAAGATTTACAATATTAAAACGGTCGGCAGCCGAATAAATTATCGGAAGCTTCATGTACAATTGCTTCGCAAGCCGAAACGCCGGATTGCGGTCGTTCAAAGCGGCATATATCTTCGACTTCTTCTTCAATAACGAAATTGTTTCTTTTATCTCCGCATCTTTCGTCTTGATGAGCTTCAACTTCATCATCACGATTAGTGTCGGGAAAAAAGAATATCCGAGTGCTGCACGCGGTGGGAGTCCTTTTGGGATAACAATTATCGGATGTCTGAACTTTTTCGCCATCTTTGCCGTTTCACCTCCCGAGCTGATGCAAAGAACTTTCGCTTTCCTTTTCTTCGCATCGGCGTGTGAAGCGATCGTCTCTTCCGTGTTGCCGGAATAACTCGACACTACGACTAAAGTTTTTTCATCGACAAATTCTGGTAGAAAGTAATGTCGGTTAACGACGAAGGGTATTCCCAATTCTTCAGCAAGATAAGAGCGGAGCAAATCGCCTCCGATGGCTGAGCCGCCCAAGCCACTTACAACGATATTATCGATCTGGGTGCGTTTAAACGGGGCATGGAATTTTTTTCCAATCCGCATAGCGTCTTCCACCTGCCTCGGAAATTCCATAAGCAGCTTGCGCATGTCGGATTTATCGTATTGTTTTATAGCAAATATGTTCATATGATTTTAATATAAAGTTTGAATTTTTAGTCTTTAAGAATCACCCAATGGAATATCGGGAAATTCCTTCCTGAATACTCTCCGCATGTACAATTCCACCTCTTCACCCGTCGAAAGCTGGAGCACTATTTGAGCGATTTCCTGAGCATGTTGATAATTGATCGAACGAATTATCTTTTTGATTTCCGGTAGAATCGCCGGAACAACGCTCAGCTCATCCATCCCAAGCCCGACAAGTATTGGTGCAGCTAAAGGATTTCCTGCCATCTGTCCGCATAAACCAACCCATATACCTGCTTTATGTCCCGCGTTGATGACGTGTTTCAGAGTTATTAATACACTCGGCTCAAGCTCCTGAAACATTTTTGCTACGAGCTTGTTTCCCCGATCGACCGCAAGCAGATATTGTGTAAGATCGTTAGAACCGATGCTGAAGAAGTCTACCTCAGTCGCTATTTGCATTGCCATCAAAGCGGCAGACGGCACTTCGATCATCACACCAATTGGAATTTTATCGTGGAACTTGATATTCTTCGCACGCAATTCCGCTTTGACTTTTCGGATGTATTCTTTTGCCTTCTTGACTTCCATGATTGAAGTAACCATCGGGAACATGATGGCAAGATTCTTCCTCGTGCTGGCACGCAGCATTGCCCGGAGCTGATTCATGAACAATTCCGGTCTATCCAAACTTACACGAATACCCCGCCAGCCGAATCTCTTCAGGCAGCTCGATGTTGGCAGACAGCTCGATCGTGTGTCCGTCCGTCGTTTGAGCAGACAGGTCTTTGAGCGTCGTAAGCCGATGCTCAAATTTCATCATCCGCTCATGTTTTCTCTTGTATTCCTCTAAATGTTTTTGTGTCGGATGAATAATGAGCGTCCCGCTGTACCCATCGAGGATTAGCAGGTCGCCCGTAACGACACAGCGACTCACATCGCCGAGCCCGACGATTGCAGGAATTTTCAGCGAGCGGGAAAACAAAGCAGCGTGCGAAGTAATACCACCGATATCCGTTGCATAGCCGAGGATATGGTTGCGGCTAAGTATCATGGTATCGGCAGGTGTGAGCGTATGTGCTATGACTATCACTGAGCCTTCGAGCTTTGAGACGAGACGTTCCTGTAATAAATTACGCACGATGCGGTTTTTCAAATCCTCCATATCGTGAGCGCGTTCGTGCATGTATTCATCGTGTGCCTTCAGCATCAGTGCAGCATATTTACTTATCTCGTCGTTGACGATATATTCTGCATTTTTCTTCTCATTCTGTATGCGCCGCTTGATTGCATTGATAAGTATATGGTCTTCCAAGACCATCATCTGTGCTTCGAGGACTTTCGCCTTCGCCTCGCCTATTTTCTCCTGTGCAAAGATGAGAATCTTATTGAGCTCCTTCGACGATTTTTGAATCGCACGATCGAGACGCTCGGTGTCGTGAGTTATTTCATCATCTTTGAGTTTCCGTTCTTCAACGATCGGGATATCTTTCATGAAAAGATAAGCCGACCCGATAGAAATTCCATGCGATGCCGGAATCCCTTTGAGGATTATCTCCTTCTTTATAGTCGATCCGTCTGTCATAATTCACTCATCAAAGCCGCGGTTAAAAAGATCAAGGACCTCCTGGGCGGCTTCCTTCTCATCGGGTCCATCGAAACGGAGCGATAACACGGCGCCCTGTTCTGCTGCCAGCGTCATCACGCCGATAATGCTTTTACCGTTGATTTCTACACCGTCTTTATAAATAAAAAAATCCGATTTATATTTCGCTGCTGTCTTGACCAGCGATGCCGCAGGACGTGTATGCATACCCGCACGGTTTTTTATTGTAACTTCCTGTTCTACCATATCACGATGTTCTCTCGCGCAGTTGGTTCGAGAGCCATAAAAGCATCGACTTCGCACTGCTCGATGGCAGCGATGCAATCGCGCGTTGCGCTTCTAACGTACTCCGGGCAATCTCTTCTTTAGCCGCTGAAACGGCGCCGCTTGAGATATAAATTCTTTTGATCTTCCGTACCTGCGATGCCGATATATTATTTCCGGAAGATATCGACTTCAATAGTTGCCGATTTTTTTCTCCTGTGTTTTCAATCGCTTTAATAAGAAGGTATGTTTTTTTCCCTTCTTTAATGTCTCCCCCGATTTCTTTTCCAAATTCTTTAGTATCACCTACGATATCTAAAAGATCGTCCATCACTTGGAATGCTCTGCCCAAGTGTTCTCCATATTTTCTCAAAGCAGTAATCTGTTTGGGTGTACCTTCACCGATAATTGCACCGATTTCAGTCGACGCAGCTATTACTCTTCCGGTTTTTTTCGAGATCATCATAAAGTAATCGTCCAGAGTCACGGCAGACTGCTTCTCAAATTCCTTGTCGAATCCCTGACCTTCGCAAACCTGGACAAGCGCATCGGTGTACACATCGAGAATGTTCTTTAAGCGTGACGATCGCGTTTTCAGAAGAATCCTGTACGCTTGCGCTATCATTTCGTCGCCGGAGAGGATAGCAACATTCTCGTCCCACTTTTTGTGTACTGTCGGTTTTCTGCGCCGCATCTCAGCATGATCCATCACATCATCGTGCACAAGTGTAAAGTTATGAAGAATCTCAATTGCTGTCGCTGCATTGAAAGCATTCGCAGCTTTACCGCCGACCACCTCGCAGGCGAGTATCGTAAGAACAGCGCGAATCCGTTTCCCGCCGGACGATAAAATATAACGGATCGGAGCGTAAACGGTGACGGGATATTTTACTTCTGTAAAAGTTTTCAGCCGCTTTCCGACATCTACCTTATAACGGTTATATATTTTAAAATACTTTTTTGTTTGATCACCTCTGAAATCCATGTTTTATAATAACAAAACATGGTATGAGAATCAAGAAAATGCTTGATAATTGCACAATTTTTTATAAAATATCAGAAATGACCGATTTGGTTAGATATGAAAATATAGAAATTCTCACGATTTAGATTGAGATTACAAGTTATGATCCCAACACGAACAGTAGAAACTTATCGAAAGCCCACTAATGGGAGG
>JACQYX010000034.1 GCA_016207985.1 Ignavibacteriales bacterium
ACCCTCATGCCAATTCATTTGTTCATCCCAATGACCCGGACAAATCCATACACCCCAATCAGGTCGTGTGTAAGATATTTCACTGATAAGCGGCTGTCCCGACTGATCAAAGACGAAATCGAACGTCATGCTATAAAAACCAAATCTCTTGGAGATATCAAAAGCTATCTGTACACACCGACGGTCGACTTTAGCCGGCTTCAACGTGTACCTACCGCTGCCTGATGCCCTAAAATCATTCTTCCTCACGTACCTTATCAGTGGGAATGCCCTCCTTCCAATAACGTGTATTCGAGTATCGATAACATTGTTTGGCAAGAACTGTTGGAACAAAATATAATTCTTATGACGTTCTTCAAATGGATTGCCTTCTTCTCCCTTCAACCGACGTTTAATCTTTCCTACAAACCTTTTCAAGTGCTCGCGTGTCAGCATGTTTCTCCATTGCATACTATCAAAACCGGGAACATGACCTGAGATAATTCCACGCCCAAACATTTTGTTGATTAGCCGTCTGCCATACATTCTATCCTTTACCAACACGACATTCTCCGAGCTTGCCCCGCCGCTCAGTTTGAATACAATCGGTAATTCTGCTTTATCTAACCATCTATGGGCTTCTGCTTTATTCCAAAATATCCATGTCGGTATTACGGGCAATGAGTTTTGTTGAAGAAAATAGTATTCTCTTATTTTATCATCATATAACCAGTTCGCACGGGCACTTGGAAAACACTGTATACCTAACTGCCCCTCAACAATTGGTAAAATTGTATGTGCCATCTGTCGCTGTCGTCCTGTTCCGTACCAATGAAATATAAACAAATCAAGCTGTTTAACCTTTTCCCAGAAATCAGGTTTGCTCTCACACCGAATTTTACCAAGCAATTCTAACATATTCTTTCGTGGAATAAAATAATTTGCACCGATGCTGCGGCGAACAAACGCTCTCTGAATCCGATTTAAATTAAAAAGACTGGACAAATAATAATTTTCATTTTTCTGACAAAACTTCTCCCAATGCTCCATTAATAATTGATCGTCCCGAATGATGCCTGAATATGCCTCAATGTCCTTCATAAATCTTTCGTGCTCGTCTCCTTCCAAAAGATGAACACCGTCAGACGATTTAAATTGTTCATAAGGATAAATAGAAATTTTTGTTATTTTTTTCCTACCAATAGATAACTTGACCAAATAACCCAAATGCCACGCATCATTAAGTTGCTTATCGATATCAAATATGAAATTACCAATACTATAGAATATGGGAACACCTTTATAAATTTCAAAACCACTTGCACAATGAGAGTGATGCCCGATGATTGCTGAAACACCAAGGTCTGCAAAAAAACGATAGAGTTTTACCATTTCAGGATTCGGTAACGGGTAATGTTCATTACCACCATGGATTATCAGGATAATTGTATCGACACCCTTTTTAAGCTCGAGTATCTTATAATAAATTGTTATAGGGTCAAGTCCAAACGCACCGGCACGTTCATTTATTGAAATTGAAAATTCATTTTCTGTACAATTGATAATACCAATACTAACACCATTCTTTGAAATAATTAACGGTCGTTCCGCATCTTTCTGAGTTATCCCCGCTCCGACAGTTTTTATCCCGACCCTTTGACAATTTTCCAATGTATCGCGTATACCCATCGCACCATGATCGAGAATATGATTATTCGCAAGAGCAGCGATATCGAATCCAGCATAGCGTAGGGCATTCACACATTCAGGATTTCCGCGTAGATGAGGACCTACTTTTTTGATCGGATTGTTCATCAGCGTGAGTGGACATTCTAAATTCATAATCCCAAAATCTTTATTTTGAAGAACTTGCAAAGTATTATTGAAGATCACTTCATATCTTCCAATCTTGCATAATTCTGCTGTGCGAAGCCCAGGACAATAATCCCCAGCGAAGACGATATCAACATTCTCCGAACTATCAGCCATGAGGTGCTTTACGTAAACATTATTTATATCAGATATTTTTGAATTCATAAAACTTCTTTTAGCGTTTATCCCTTAATGATTGAATAAATTTTTTTATTCTTTCTCCATAAAGCAGATAATCAAATTCTTTTTGACAAAGCTGCTTAGCGTTCATACCAACTTCATCTGCTAATCCTGGATTCGAGAGAACTTCATCAATTGTTTTTGCATACATCTTTTCATCGTACTCCGGTGCGATGAATGCTGTTTGTTTGTGGATGAAATACGAGTGTATTTCCCCGTAATTAGATGTATAATTTCGAAAGTTCAGCATCACTTAATCTTGAAAATACTCTAACAAATTGTCTCTTGCTAAGTTTTGAGATCGAGTTTTTAAGATCACTCAATAATACTGATGGACCGTTTACAACAAGATACAGAAAGATGTTATCACTTACACAATGTTCAAAAGAATTTAGAATAAATTGAATTACATTAAGATAAGCGAGGCCACCACAAAACAATATATATTTTTCATTTCTTTCTTTTGGCACGTCCCGATATCGAGAGAAATCAACCAGAATAGGTACTTTGAAATACGGTTTCTGAGGAGCGAAACGCTTAATATTCGAAGCAAGAAAATCACTGATTGGAAATACACCATCCACAAAGTGATGAACAAAACGATCATAGAGCCATGCATCAAAATGCCTAAGTGGATTTTTACCGAAAACTATTTCTGAGCGCTTTTCCATGATGTTAATGACGATAGGAAAAGATAATAATCTTGAAAATATCCGATAACGAATTGCATCCCAGAATGAATTTACTGCAATAAATCCTCCCGTGATTACTTGCTTCCGGGATAACTTCCAAATAATCCAGAATTCCTTAAAATATGCCGATAGTCTTTTAAAATTCCGTTTTATAAAAGTTGGAGATCTATGAG
>JACQYX010000035.1 GCA_016207985.1 Ignavibacteriales bacterium
TTTTGCGAGGATGTCGAACACCTTGAGTAAAAACAGTCCTGAGCCACAAGCGGGATCCAATACTCTGATATCTTTTAAACAATCGGGTGATTCCAAAAATGGATGTAGTGAACGCTGCACTATGTAATTCACGATAGGATCGGGAGTGTAGTGTGTCCCCAGAAGTTTTCGGTGTTCCTCAGAATATGTCTGCTCGTGTCTGCGAGCCTGTGTCTCTATCAGCATTATGATTTAAAGATAACCTTTCGCCAATGTAAATACAAACCACAATGGCGCTTAATATCTATAAATTCACATATGCTTGTACATCTATATTTGTGCCAAATAGTGAACACAAGATTTTTGTTGAAATTTTCTTTCTTTTAAATATAACAGTTGTACTCCAAAGCATTTCAGTAACATTGCTATTGAATAATCATCATCTCGAAAAGTCATTCACCATTAACCGCTTCATGTTTACCTGCCCGGTTCACAAACATTTAAAATATAATACACACCTCAACAAAAATCAATACTCACCATATCAATAATTTCAAGTGTTTTGCACACCCAAAAATAAAGAGTTATATTATCAATGAAGTTGCATTAAAATTGTGTAAAAAACGTATAGATTTAAAGGATTTATAACAAGTCGTCCTTCAATTTCCTGTCTGAGGCAGGCATGCGATTAGGACGATAATAATTTTTGGAGAAAAATTTGTCTGAAAATAATCAAGAAATAAAATTCGATCCCAACAAACCGCTTCAGGTCGGTGGACAGGCAGTCATCGAAGGTGTGATGATGCGCGCACCGGGGAAGATCGCTACAGCCGTGCGACGCACCAACGGCGATATAGTTGTGCGAAAACGTGACTACAAATCGCTTGGTGAGAAAAACAAAATCTTCAAGCTCCCAATCCTCCGTGGTGCGGTGGGTTTGCTCGAAATGATGTTCGTAGGCATCGAGACACTTAACTTCTCTGCTGAGATCGCTATGCACGATCTCGAGCTGAAAGACCGCATCGATGGTCAGGAGCTAAAGAAGAAGAAAACCGCAAGCAACCTTCGGCTCGCACTCACTGTTATCTTCGCCCTGATCGTAGGCATAGCGATCTTCTTCGTTACACCGCTTTTCGTTACAACAAAGCTTTTCAATGTTGAGCAGGATGCATACTGGTTTAACATCATAGCGGGAGTGATACGTCTGAGTATACTACTTGTATATCTCATGGGTATCTCGATGATGAAAGATGTAAAGCGACTGTTCGAGTATCACGGCGGTGAGCACAAAGCTGTGATGTCGTTTGAATCGAGCAAGCAGCTTACACTCGAATCGGCAGCGTTATCGACAAGATTTCATCCACGCTGCGGCACAAGCTTCATCTTAATCGTTGCAATTGTCTCCATACTTTTATTCTCAGTTGTAGATGCACTTATGATTCTCTGGCTCGGAAAGCTGACTCTTCCGATCAGATTAATGACTCACCTTCCGCTTATTCCTTTGGTAGGCGGTGTGGCGTATGAATTTATTCGCTGGTCGTCGAAGCGGACAAATACATCGCTTGGGAAAATATTGGTCGCACCGGGACTCTGGATGCAGCGAGTTACCACGAAAGAACCGGATTCTTCTCAAGTCGAAGTTGCAATTATTGCCTTGAGATGTGCACTCGGAATGGACGAATTGAAACCCGTAAGGTACATTCAACATGTTTCAGAATTAACGATTAATTGAATCTTATAAAATGATGTTATGCAGAATGTGATAATTTTGTCTCGAAAATTAATATAGCTGTCCAAATACACTTGACGAATGATGGTTGCCTCACAAGTAAAAATGACAGTGTCATTCCCTCCCGACAAGTTGGGACTATCGGCCCGCCTGCAGTCGGGCAGGGAATCCAGAAATCTGGTTAAATCTGAGCCCTGGACTCCTGATAATCCCGCTCAGAGAGCGGGAAGAAAATAAAAGAGAAATCTATGTTCGATAAACTTGAAAAATTAATAACACGTTACGAAGAAATCACAAATCTTCTTGCCGATCCGATGATTATCTCTAATCAAGGGAAATATCGTGAGCTGAGCAAAGAACACAGTGATAAGAACGAAGTTGTCAGGAAATATCAAGAGTATAAAAAAGTTAAGACTGACAGTGAGAACCTTAAGCATTTGGTCGATACAGAATTGGATGCGGAAATGCGGGAGCTTGCATCTGTTGAGCTTACTGAGACAATAACGAAACTTACGAGGTTAGAGGAAGAATTGAAACTCCTTCTCATTCTAAAAGATCCGAACGATGATAAAGACTGCATCGTTGAAGTTCGTGCAGGCACAGGCGGCGATGAGGCAGCATTATTTGCAGCAGATTTGTACCGTATGTACACACGCTATGCCGAGTGCGCGGGTTGGAAGACCGAGCTTATCGATTGGAACGACACTGGTCTTGGTGGATTTAAAGAAGTAATCTTCTCTCTCAAAGGTGTGGGTGCATACGGTGCTCTGAAGTATGAGAGCGGTGTTCATCGCGTTCAGCGTGTACCCGAGACGGAAGCACAGGGGCGTGTGCATACATCTGCCGCCACGGTTGCAGTTTTGCCGGAAGTCGAAGATGTTGAGGTTGAAATAAATCCCGCAGATTTGCAATTCGATACTTATCGTGCCGGCGGTAAGGGCGGTCAGAATGTGAATAAAGTTGAAACGGCAGTTCGGATAACTCACAAGCCATCGGGAATCGTGGTTGCATGCCAGCAGGAGCGCTCGCAATTTCAAAATCGTGAGCGTGCGATGAAAATGCTTCGAGCTAAATTGTATGAGATAAGAATTCAAGAACAAACAGCTGACATCACAGCACAGCGCCGCTCGATGGTGAAAAGCGGCGACCGCAGCGATAAAATCCGTACATACAATTTCCCACAAAACCGAATGACAGATCATCGCATCGGTTTGACACTCTACAATCTTAACGAAATAATCGACGGTAAGTTAGATGATGTTATCGAGCAATTGAGGATTGCCGATAGAGCGGAGAAGCTGCAAGAAAGCTCGGAGTAATGAACTTGAGATGATAATAATCTCTAGTTAATCTTCCTCTTTACCTTAAAAAATTCTTTCAGAATAGCACTGCATTTTTCTTCTAAAATTCCTCCTACTGTATGAACACGGTGATTCAATCGTATATCGTTTGTGATTGTATATAGAGTCGAGCATGCACCTGCCTTTGGGTCGTACGCACCGAAAACCAGCAATGGAATTCGCGCCAACACAATCGCACCTGCACACATAGGGCATGGCTCAAGCGTAACGTACATTGTGCATTTTTCTAACCGTCGATTGCCGAGGTTCGATGCAGCCGCTGTAAGTGCAATCATTTCGGCATGTGCTGTTGGATCTCGAAGCATCTCAATTTGGTTTGAACCCTTCCCGATGATACTGCCTTTATGTACAATTATAGCACCGACCGGTACTTCTTTTCTTCGAAGAGCGATCTCAGCTTCTTTTAATGCAACCTCCATCCAATGTTCATGTTCTCTATTAATTTTCATTAACGAATCTTTAAAAGTATGAAAAAACTTCTTTCCAGTATAATAAAAAACGTCAATTTCAGCAACAATGTATCAAATTGATAAATGGAATGCCATTTGCTTTGTATTTTACGGTATTTTTTGATATTTTGATTTAGAAAATAAATATAATTACTGATAATAGTGTAGAAGATGATGAACCGTCTCCCAGCAGTTCTTACACTCCTAATGGTATTTTTTGCCTTATCTGGTGCTTTCGCTCAACCGATCCCAACTGCTACTTTAACAATCAACCATGATACGATCCGGATTGCATCGTACAACGTTTTAAATTACCCCAATGCTTCGTCGACGAGGGATCCGTACCTTCGGCGTGTAGTTCACACGATGAAGCCGGATATCCTTGTCGTACAAGAAATGACATCATCGGCTGGTGTCACTTCTTACCTCAATAATGTGCTGAATTACTATCAAGCTGGTTTGTACTCAACGATTGCTTTCAACGACGGACCTGACACCGATAATCATCTTTACTTCAAATCGAGTAAGGTCTCTTTTATCAGTGCATCATATATTTCAACAGCGTTAAGAGACATCGCTGAATATGTTGTTCGGATATTGGGAACAAAGGATACCATCCGGCTTTATTCACTTCATCTTAAAGCGAGTCAAGGTTATGAGGAGGAACGATTCGCCGAGGCAACGATTCTCCGTAACCATCTGAATTCCCTGTCAGCAGGATCAAAGTTTATGGTATTGGGAGATTATAATATTTATACAAGTACAGAATCCGCTTTCCAAAAGTTGATCAGCAGCGAAGCGGATAATGACGGGCGATGTAAAGATCCAATAAACGCAATTGGGAATTGGCATGATAACAGTGCATTCGAAGCAATCCATACACAATCGCCTCGTGTGCGAGCCCTCTCGGATGGCGGCTCGACCGGAGGAATGGATGATCGATTCGATATGATTCTTACATCTTATTCATCGTTAGATAATAATATAATCGTTTCGAGCTACACTGCTTATGGAAACGATGGGAATCATATGAACGATAGTATCAATAAATTGCCTAATACTGCCGTACCGGATAGTGTCGCTCACGGTTTGCATTATGGCTCCGACCATATTCCGGTTTTTTGTAATTTTAAATTTGAGAATACTGCAGGTGCATTCGCATTGTTTTCACCCTCGAATGGTGCGACAGGGCAATCAACATCCGGGACATTACGATGGCAGTCATCGGTAGATGCGTCGGCGTACGATGTTTATTTAGATCAGAATAATCCGCCGACAACCCTCATCAACTCCAATCAAACAGATACGACTTATAACTATAGTGCTCTAACCGCCGGTGCAACATATTATTGGAAAGTGATAGCAAAGAACGGAAGTAATTCAACCATAGCAACTGGCTCGCCCTGGAATTTTACCACTACTGCAACATCATTACCCGGTTCATTTTCTCTTTTAACACCCTCCAACGGCGCAGTGAATCAATCCATTGCCGGAACACTGACATGGCAGTCATCAGCGAATGCTACTAGCTATGATGTTTATCTCGGGACGACAAATCCGCCTACAACAATAGTGAGTGCCGATCAAGTCGGGACATTCTACAACTACAGCGGTTTATCGAATAGCACAACATATTACTGGAAAATTGTTGCTAAGAATGCATATGGAACTACGGTAGCGACAGGCTCACCTTGGAGCTTCGGTACAATTTTGCCGCCGCCCGGTACCTTCTCATTACTTTCTCCATCGGGTGGTGCAACAAATCAAACGGTCAGCGGTTCACTTTCGTGGGAAACATCTTCCGATGCAACCGGATACGACGTTTATCTGAGTGCAAGCGATCCCCCGACTACCAAGGTGAGCTCGAGTCAACCGGGAACTACTTATAACTATAGTGGTCTATCGAATAGCACGGTATATTATTGGAAAGTTGTAGCTAAGAATATCAACGATACGTTGATTGCGACGGGATCACCGAGGAATTTTACAACAATCATCGCACCCCCAGGATCGTTTTCGATAATCTCTCCCACAAACGGTGCAACCAATCAAACTGTAAGTGGCACACTCTTGTGGCACACTTCTACCAATGCTGCCGGCTACGATGTTTATCTAGATGTCAACAATCCTCCAAATTTAAAAGTTAGCTCTGAGCAATCCGATACGTCGTACAACTATAGCGGATTGATTAACAATACCACTTACTATTGGAAAGTGATTGCGAAAAATTTTATTGATTCAATAATAGCAAGCGATTCGATATGTAGTTTTACAACCATCGTAGCAGCACCAAGTGCTTTTTTATTAGTTACACCTGCTGATGGTGCGACTGACCAAGCAATATCGGGAATTCTATCGTGGAATACATCAACTTCTGCTGCTTCGTATGATGTTTATCTCGATGTTAACAATCCACCTATGACAAAAGTAGATTCCAACCTGCCTGGA
>JACQYX010000036.1:0-1700 GCA_016207985.1 Ignavibacteriales bacterium
AACTGTGCTGCGATTCATGATGAGATCGATATCCATAGCATGATGCTTCAATATCGAGATCGCAAATGTGAATGGAATGAGAAGAATGAAAACCTTGAACCAAACCTCAGGAATCCAGGGTGAAGATCCTAATGCAATTGGTAATGTCCAAAGGAAAATATACGGTGATGGTCCAATGGATAAGCCATAAAGTATCCATCGTATTTTTTTCTTTTCCGTTGAAGTCGGTGCTTGCTTGTACGATATGATAAAGTTGGCTACCCCGAGTAGTATGAAAGCGAATACGAATCCATTCTGTAGCATCGAAATGGTCGATGTCGACCGATACAATTCAAGTGATTGTGCAGATGCAGCATTCAAGTAAAGCCATGCGTACCAAAGACCTATCATTGTACCTAAGCCGTATAATATACTAATCAAGCGAGAGTAATTTTTCCAACGAACAGATGGGAAAACGAATGTAAAATGTAAAAACATCACCGGCACAATTGTATAGAGAATGAAATATATAGCTGAAAGGGGATACCCTATCCACTCGGGCTTCAAAGCATACAATGTTTTTGTCCCTATAATATCTGCCGCAACCAACATTGATGTGAGATGAAAGATAAAAGAAGCTTTCTCTCCCGGTCTTTTATAAAATACGAATGTCCCGACACCGAAAATCATCATTATGATGAACGTGTCGAAAATGATTAATGGTGTTACGTAAAAATTTTCCAGATGAAGTGATTGTTCCGGGCTACCAACCGGTCGTTCAATTATAACCTCGTCTCCTACTTCTAACCAGCTTACGAAGAATTCTAATTCTTCTCCATTCGAAACTAATGTGCCGTTGACTTTTAGTGGATATGGTGAATCTAAATCTCTGGGTATAAATGGTTTGTGAGATAGATGATATACCGCTATAGCAGCGAAACAAAGGAATGTCAAATCTAGAATCGCAACAGCAAGTCTTCTGTGTTTTATTACCATCATTGATTCTTTAAAATGAAATAGTGCTCAATATGGACGTAGAGACTTAATTTTATATCGTTCTATGTTACCGATTTCTCTTTCAAGAATCAAGTATTTGGATTTTACATTTAATGAATGATAGTGTTAAATTTTTTTGAACAAACCTTTTAAATATTGGTATATATGCAGATGAGGTTATTTTGTTTTTAATACCAAAGGTAAAATTATTGATGTGAATTTAACGGGTTGCGTCTTGCTTGGGGACGACCGTAAGAACATTCTTGAGAAGCCAAACCCTTATACATCATAATGCTCACCGCATCCCGAACAGGGACAGAGGATGTAGTAGCAGCACTCGATGCCGGCGCCGATGATTTTATAATGAAACCATTTGAGCCGCCCAAATTGCATGCTCGTATTCAAGCAGGCGTACGTATAGTTGAACTTGATTTAATGCTGCGACAGAAGTTAAAAGAGCTCCAGGAAGCATTGGCAAACGTGAAAACATTGAGCGGTTTGCTTCCAATCTGTGCGTGGTGTAAAAAAGTCAGAGATGATAAGGGTTATTGGCATGGTGTAGATACTTATATAAAAAGTCATGCAGAGATCGACTTCAGTCACGGCATCTGCCCGGAGTGTAAGGTGAAATATTTCCCCCATTTAGCTGAGAAAGTGGAATAGGGATCCAAATTGGTTCATGGAGATTCAATTTGTTGTGGAATCACGGTAAAAAATATAAAAAG